>JBIIMH010000293.1:0-3576 GCA_044338095.1 Rariglobus sp.
ACCGATTTCGCTGTGCGCACCGCCTGGCTCGAACAACCCGAGCACGGGCTCACCGACGCCGTCCTGGCGGCCACCGACGTACTCATTTGGTGGGGACACCAGGCACACCACGACGTGGACGACGCCATTGTTGCCAAAGTCCAAACCCGCGTGCTCGAAGGCATGGGTCTGATCGTGCTGCACTCCGCCCATTATTCAAAAATCTTCAAAACCCTACTCGGCACCACCTGTTCGCTCAAATGGCGCGAGGCCACCGACAAGGAGCGCCTCTGGAACATCAACCCCGCCCATCCGATCACCCAGGGCATCGGCGATTTTTTTGAAATCCCCTTCGAGGAGATGTACGGCGAACCCTTCGGCATCCCGGAGCCCGACCAGTTGATTTTCATATCTTGGTTTACGGGCGGAGAGGTTTTCCGCAGCGGGGCGACGTGGCAGCGGGGCAACGGACGGATTTTCTATTTCCGCCCCGGCCACGAAACCTACCCGACCTATCACCACCCGCAGGTCCAGCGCGTGATAACCAACGCCGTACGCTGGGCCAAGGCCACCGTGTGCATACCGGATCATTGCCCCAATGCGCAGCCGCTCGAACCACTCCCGCCTGATCCCGAAGCCGCCGCCCGCGCCAAGATCGGCCACGCCTGAAATCGGGGACAAAGTTCAAAGAACAAAGGGCCAAATCCCAAAGAGCCCATAAATCAATAGCGCCGGCGGCCACGGTCTAGCCGGCTAACCGCTTCCTCGCTCACAGCTTCCTCGCTCAAAGCCGCTTCACTCAGCCCCCTACCCCATGTCCACCACCGCCGCCCGCAAAGCCAAGCCCCCGCAAAAAACCGTGCGCCTCGCCATCATCGGCACCGGCGGCATGGCCGGTAACCACGCCAAACGTTACCAGGAAATCCCTGGCTGCCGGGTCGTCGCCGCGGTCGATATAAACCGCGAACGCGTCACCGCTTTCGCCGCCGAGCACAAGATTCCCTCGGTTTACACTGCGGTTGAGGACTTGCTCGCATGGGGCGAATTTGACGCGGTCTCGATCGTCACCCCCGACGACTTTCATGCCAAACTGTCGATCCAGTGCCTGCGGGCCGGCAAACACGTGCTTTGCGAAAAGCCCCTCGCGCTCAACCATACCGACGCCAAAAAAATGGTCGCCGCAGCCAAAAAGGCCGGGGTAATCAACATGGTTAACCTGTCCTACCGCGACTGGCCGGCCATCCAGGGCGTCGCTCAAGTGATCGCCGCTGGAAAAATCGGCGATCTGCGTCACGTCGAGGCCAACTACCTGCAATCCTGGCTGCCGAGTAAAATCTGGGGCGACTGGCGTACCACCCCGGCCTGGCTCTGGCGGCTTTCCACGAAACACGGCAGTCGTGGCGTGTTGGGCGACGTGGGGGTGCACATCGTCGATTTTGCCACGTTCCCCGCCGGGCCGATAAAGAGCGTTTACTGCACGCTGAAGACCTTTTCCAAAGCGCCCGGCAACCGGGTCGGCGACTACGTGCTCGACGCCAACGATTCGGCGGTGATGACCGTGGAGTTTGCCAACGGCGCCCTTGGCACGATCCACACCACGCGCTGGTCCGGCGGGCACGCCAACCGGCTCTACCTTAAAATCTCGGGGACCTTGGGCAGCGTGGAAATCGACTCCGACCGCTCGACCAACAGCTACCGCATCTGCGTGGGGGCCGACCTCGACACGGCGAGTTGGAAGGAAGTCGCCTGCAAGCCGACGCCAAGCAACTACGCGCGTTTCATTAAAAGCATCCGCACTGGAGTGCAGGACCAGCCGGATTTCGCGCGCGGCGCCGAGGTGCAAAAAGTGTTGGATGCCTGCGTTGCATCCAGCGGCACGAAATCGCCGGTTAACCTCAAGTAACGGCTCAGATACCAGCCCTGCCGCCATGAATGGGTTAGACTTAAGCATGTGACCGGAACGGGCGTCACAGCCAAGGTGATTTCCGGCACGTTTCCGTTTATTCCCGTGATACCAAAAAGCTGCTGGCGTTTCCCTTTGCGTCGGGGGCGCGGGGCGGTTTGCGTGGCGGGCTCATGTACGAATTCCCTCTCACTGCCGCACAAAAAACGTTCCTCCGTGGTGCCGGCCAGACGCTCGAATCCTCAGTCAAAGTGGGCAAAAGCGGCCTCACCCCCGAGTTCTTCATCGAGCTGCAAAAGCACCTCAACGCCCGCGAGCTGATCAAGGTCCGCTTTGTCGCCGCCGAGCGCGACGAACGCGCGGCCCTAGCCGAGCAGATCGCCGATGCGGGTCGCTGCGTTTTTGTGAGTTCCGTGGGCGCCACCGCGTTATTTTTCCGCCAAAACCCCGATCCCTCGCGCCGCGTTGTAACGTTGGCCTGATTTAACCAGTTCGGTCATGGCATCCGCCATTAGCGCTTTTGGCTGGGACGACGCTTGGGCGTTAACCTTTGCTCCGCACGTTCAAGCGGGTCTGGAGCCCGCTCGTGTGGTGGTCGAGTTGCGCCGCCATTATTACGCGGTCCAGACCGCCAGCGGCGAATTATTGGGTGAACTCACCGGCAAGTTCCACCACGCCGCCGACCGCGATGCTCAAGCGTATCCGGCCGTCGGCGACTGGGTGGTGGTTCAAGTCGGCACCGATGGTCGACGCGCGCAGATTCATGCGCTGCTGCCGCGCCGGACACGTTTTTCGCGCCAGGCCGCCGGCGAGGCGCAGGTCGAGCAGATCGTCGCCGCCAACATCGACACGGTTTTTTTGGTCAGCGGGCTGGATGCCAACTACAACGCGAAGCGCATCCAGCGCTTCTTCGTCGCCGCCCGAGACAGCGGCGCGCAGCCGGTCATCATTTTAAACAAATCGGATCTTTGCGACGATCCCGAGGCGGTGCGTAAAGAGATCGAGCTACTCGTGCCGGGCGTGCCCGTGGCGATCACGAGCACCTACACGCGCAAGGGACTCAAGGCGCTGACGGAAACCTACGCGCTGCCCGGCCGCACACTCGCCTTTGTCGGCTCTTCGGGCGCGGGGAAATCGACGCTGATTAACCGCCTGCTCAAGGACGCCGAGGCGATGCCCACGGCTGCGGTGCGCGAAAAAGACGGCAAGGGCCGCCACACCACGACACGCCGCGAATTGATGCAGACGCCCACAGGCGCACTGGTGATCGACACACCCGGCATGCGGGAATTCCAACTTTGGGACGCCAAGGAGGCGGTCGAGGACGCCTATCCGGACATTATCGACCTGGCCGTGCGCTGCCGCTTCACCAGCTGCAAACACCAAGAGGAGCCCGGTTGTGCGGTACGGGTGGCGCTGGAAAGCGGCGTGTTACCCGCCTCGCGCTTGGAGAGTTACCGTAAACTAAAAGCCGAGCAGGTGGCCAAAGCGCCGAAACAGCTCAAGCCAGGGGCCCACGCCAGCGCGCCTGGCTGGCGGAAAAAGGCCGAGGCTGCCAATGTGCGGACCTACCGCGATCGGCAACACCGCGAAGACGAGTGACGCCCCGCGCTTCCCCGCCCCGCCCACTCTGCCATCCGGTTTACCGTGAGGCTTCTCGACGGGTTCGATTTTAAGCGCAAAAAAAGCCGCGA
>JBIIMH010000294.1:0-3568 GCA_044338095.1 Rariglobus sp.
AGAAGCTCCTCGGCTTCTTTTTGTGCCGTTTACTCCACTTCCTTCGTTCGTTGTTCACCCCGGCATCCCGGGATCAGTTTTTGGCGGTGATGTCGTAAGGTGTCTTTTTCAGGGCCGACTAGTTAACGGCCGGTGTTTATAGGACTGAAACAGCGCAGGTTTCCAGCCTGCATTTTGTGTTAAGTGGCGTTGGTTACGGAGCCTGGAACGGGCCAAAAAAGTAGCGCAGACTGCCAGTCTGCCGCTGTGACCTGAGCAGACTGGAAGTCTGCGCTACTTTGAACGCCCACTAGGCATAGGGGCGCCAAGGGGCCTCGTTGTCGGCGCGCGGTTTAACTTTAACCGGGGCCCAAAGGCGCAGCAGGTATTCGGCGAGGTTGCGCAGACTGATACGGCGCAGCCCCTCGCGCTGGGCGGCCTCGCGAAACGGCGAAGCCACCGCCGAGCGTTCCTCGAAATACCGCCACAACTCGGCCTCCAACTCCAAGGCGGCGGCATGCGGATCGCGGGCGCGCGCCGACACCCCGCAGACCTTGTCGTGCCAGTGGCGTTTTTCGTCGGGCTGGGCTTGCAGGTAATCGAACACCATCTGCTCGGTGCGGTTCAGGCTCATGGAGGCCAAAACCGTGCGCAGCCCCAGGGGAAAAACAACTGCAAAGGCCCGATGGAAAATGACCAAGGACCAATGTCCAAGGACCAATGACCAATGTCCAAGGTTCAATGTCCAATGACCAATGTCCAAGGTTCAATGTCCAATGTCCAAGGTCCAATGCTCAATTCCTTGCAGTGTTCAACTCATGCGCGCCCCGCCTCCCCCGGGCTGGATCGATGGTGCAGACATTGGTCCTTGGTCATTGGACATTGGTCATTGGTCCTTGGTCATTGGTCCTTGGCCCTTGGTCCCCTCTCCGCCGCCATTGCTTTTAACCGCATCCGCGCTACTTTCCGCACCCAACCCAATCTTCCCATGTGGCCAAAACTTAAGGAACAACTCCCGTTACTCGCCCTCATCGCCTTGCTCATCGCCGGCGCCGCCTTTTACGCAAACTCCCGCATCGCCTCACTCCAGACCGCCCAGCAGCAGGAAATCACCAGCCTCCGTCTCCAGCACGCCACCGAGCTTCAGGCTTCCGCCGAACAAACCCGGCGCCAGATCGACGCCGTCAACACCTTGCTCAAGGACGCCATCGAGAAACGCTCCGCCGACGCCTTTATGAACGACGCCGAGTTCGCCAAGGCCAACGAGGCCAAGGTTAACCAGCTCGCCGAGGCCATCGCCCAAAAAATCCAGCCTTTCAACGCCCTGCCCAAGACCCCCGAAGAGGCCGAACGCGCGCAAAACGAGCAGGTCGACAAGGTCTCAGCCCGCCTCTCCGACCGCATCCAGCCCATCCTCGCCGACATCGCCAAGGACCAGAACCTCACCCGCGAATCACTCTCCGGCTACAGCCAGAAAATCTCCGACCAGGTCAGCATCGTGCTGACTGCCGAAATGGCCAAAAATCAGGTGCTTAACAACAACGTCGCCGAGACTCAGGCGATCGCCCGCGAGTCGCTCGCCCTCACCCACGAGCTCACCGCGCTTTACCTGAGCTCGCTCAAGGACCAAGGCGTGATCGCCCGCCTCTTCGCCCTGCCCGCTAACATCATCCGCGACGCCTCCCAGTTCAGCATCCTCAGCAGTACCGAGCGCAAGAAAATGGAGGGCGACCTCGTTGCTAAAATGGCAGCCATCCAAAAGCGCCTAGACGACCAGCTCGCCGCCGCACCGAAAAAATAAGCAGCCCCCCACCGCCCCACCTTGCAAATCGCCACGCCTCACCCGCGTGGCTTTTTTTCGCCCGCTTGCCACCCGCGCCGCCCTCCCGTTGCCTCCGCCTCATCGACCCCTATTTAACATGAACCGCCGCCTGTTCACCCTCGCCGCCGCGCTCGCCCTCCTCCTCGCCCCCGCCTGCAAACGCGCCGAAAACCGCGTCACCACCGGCGACCGCACCCAGACCCTCCACCTCGGCAACTTGGCCGAACCCTCCGACCTCGACCCGCAGCTCATCACTCAAATCACCGACGCCCAGATCGTCCTCGGCCTGATGGAAGGGTTAACTGCCATGGATCCGACCGACGCCCATCCTGTCCCGGCGGTGGCGACCCGCTGGGAAACCTCCGCCGACCAACTCACCTGGACCTTCCACCTGCGCCCCGACGCCCGCTGGTCGAACGCCGAGCCGGTCACCGCTAGCGACTTCGCCTACGCTTACCAGCGCATCCTCTCGCCCGGCCTCGGCTCCGAATACGCCTCGTTGCTCCACTGCCTGCGCGGCGCCACCGAGTTCAACGCCGGCAAACTCACCGACTTCTCCCAGGTCGGTGTGCGCGTGATCGACGACCACACGCTCGCCCTCACATTGCACACACCGCTCGCGTATCTGCCCGCGCTGCTCATGCACCAGGCGTGGTATCCGGTGCACCGTGCCACCATCGAAAAATTCGGCCGCATCGACACCCGCGGCACCCGCTGGACCCGCCCCGAAAACTACGTGGGCAACGGCCCCTTTACCCTCGCCGCCTGGGAGCCCAATCAGGTCGTGCGCCTCGTCAAAAGCACCACCTACTGGGACCGCGCCGCCGTGCGCCTAAACGCGGTTAACTATTACCCGATCGAGGACCGCGTGACCGAGGAGGCGTCCTTCCGCGCCGGCCAGCTGCACGTCACCGGCACGATCCCGCCCGACAAGATCGAAACCTACAAAAAAAACCAACCCGAGCTGCTACGCCAGGACCCGACCTTCGCCACCCATTTTATTGCCTACAACACCACCCGTCCGCCGCTCAACGACGCCCGCGTGCGCCGCGCCCTAGCGTTGGTGATCGACCGCACCGCGCTCTGCGAAAAAGTCCTGCGCGGCGGCCGCACGCCCGCCTACAGCCTGACCCCGCCCGGCATCGCCGGCTACGAGGCGGTCCCCGGCTTCAAGGAAGACATCGCCGAAGCCCAGCGCCTGCTGGCCGAGGCCGGCTTCAAGGACGGCGCCGGTTTCCCGCGCCTCGAACTGCTCACGGCCAAGGGCAGCACCAGCCAGTTGCCCGAGGCGATTCAACAGATGTGGCGCACCCACCTCGGCGTGGACATCGCGATCGTCCTGCAGGAAAACCGCGTGCTCTACGACAGCGTGCGCACGAAAAACTATGATCTCACGCCCTACGGCTGGGTGGGCGACTACCTCGATCCGAGCACGTTTCTGGAGCTGTTCCAGCGCAGCAACGGCAACAACCACACCGGCTGGTCCAGCCCCGTCTACGACCGGCTGATCGCCGACGCGCTTCAGGCGGGCGACGACGCCCGGCGTTATCCACTGTACCGCCAAGCCGAAAAACTGCTGATGGACGAGATGCCGATTGCGCCACTGGTGTACGGAAGGCGCAACTACCTGATCCGCCCGAACGTCCAAGGCTGGGTGCCCAACGTGCTCGACCTGCACCCGCTCAAAGGCGTTTACCTCGCGCCCTGAGGGGTGGGAAAAAGTAGCGCAGACTTCAAGTCTGCTCCGATCCGAAAAGCAGGCTTGAA
>JBIIMH010000013.1:0-12711 GCA_044338095.1 Rariglobus sp.
ATCGCTGAAGTCACCCTCTCCGACTCCGACAAGAGCGGCATCAGCAAGCTGGGTCTCACCGTCGGCAAATCCGGCAGCACGATACAGCTCACCAAGTTCTCCGGCAGTGTAGCCGGCTGGGACGTGACCAACGGCGTTGTTAATCCCCTCGCTTTCGACGCCGCCATGAACAGCGGCACCCTGGGCTCCAAGAGCGAAGTCAAGGTGCTCTCCGCCCCCACCATCGTCACCGCGCACAATAAGGAAGCGCAGATCATCGTTGGTGAGTCCCGCCCGATCATCACCGGATCCACCGCGACGCCCAATTCCGGCACCGGCGGTGGCAACACCACCAGCTCGACGGTCACTTATAAAGACATCGCCATCGACCTCAAGGTCACCCCGCTCATCGGCGATGATGGCTCCATCCAGCTCACCATTGATCAGCAGGTAAACGACATCCTCGGCACCGTGCCCGTCGACGGCAACGACCAGCCCGTCATCGGTCGCCGCCAGGCCAAATCCACCATCAACGTGAACGATGGCGAAATGATCGTCCTCGGTGGCCTCCAGCGCACCAAAA
Source organism: Rariglobus sp. (assembly GCA_044338095.1). Taxonomy (GTDB): domain Bacteria; phylum Verrucomicrobiota; class Verrucomicrobiia; order Opitutales; family Opitutaceae; genus Rariglobus. The sequence goes on from JBIIMH010000013.1 coordinate 563, forward strand.
ACGAGAAATCCCGCGGCAAGCTCGGCTTCATTTTTGAGATCCCGGTCCTCAGCCATCTGCTCGGTGCCCGCAGCAAGACCGCGTCGCGCACCGAACTGCTGCTCTTTATCCGCCCCCACGTCCTCAGCACCGGCATCGGCACCGCCCAAGCTCGCACCGAGATCGAGCGCCAATCCAACAAGGACCAAATCCAAAAGCACCTCGACGGCACACCGTTTAACCCGCCTCCGCCACCTCCGGCCGAAATGCCCGCCGACAAGCCCGAGCCCACGGTTAAAAAGAAGAAAAGCTAAACTGCGGCACCATGAGTGACTCCCCGATTTTAGCGACCTTGGATACTAACCGCGCAACCGCGCCCAAGCCGCTACCGGATTCCTTGGCCGAGCGCATTTCCAGCGATCAACTCCAGGGTATCGCCGAGGCCCCGCGCAACCAGCGCATCAAACTGCTCGCCTCCGCGCTCGGCCTCGACGAGCCCAAAACCCTCGCCGCCCTCGCCGCCACCACCGGCCTCGACATCGCCAGCAACCTCGAAGCCGATCCCGCCTCCCTCGGCCTGCTTCCCGCCCGCTTGGTCCACGACTACCAACTCGTGCCCATCCTCCTCGCCGCCGACACCAGCTCCGAGCTCCCAGCTCCGAGCTCCCAGCTCATAGCGCCCCATAACTCGCCGCTCCACCTCGCCACAGCCTGGACGCCCGATGATGTAATGGCCGACTGGATTCGCACCTTTACCCCGCGCCCGTTGGTCTGGCACCTCGGCGTGCCGGAAAAAATCCACCACCTCATCCTCCAGCACTTTGGCGTCGGCTCCGGCAGCCTTGAGGACGGTGACGAAACCTACGTCGCCCCTGAAACCCTCGCTCAAGCCGAGTCCGACGTCGACGCCGACGCCGCCGTGGTGCGTTTCGTCACCGACGTTATTTCCCAAGCCGTCGCCGACGAAGCGACCGACATCCATTTCGAGCCGCAGGAAAACCAGCTCACCATCCGCTACCGGGTCGACGGCATCCTTGTGCAAGTCCCCGTTCCGGAAAACCTCCGCCGCTTTCAGGACGCGATTATCTCACGCCTGAAAATCATGGCGAAGCTCAACATCTCGGAAAAACGCCTGCCCCAAGACGGCCGCATCAACTTCCGCGCCGGCGCCACTGTCCTCGACATCCGCGTCGCCACCGCGCCCACCATTTACGCCGAGTCCGTCTCCCTGCGTCTGCTCAACCAGAAGAAAGAAGCCTACAGCATGGACCGGCTCGGCATGAGCCAAAGCGAGCAGGAGCAGATCAACCACGTGCTCGATTACCCCCACGGCATCATCCTGGTGACGGGCCCGACCGGCTCGGGTAAATCCACCTCGCTCAACGCCTTTCTACGCAAGATCAACTCCACCGATTTGCGCATCATCACCGTCGAAGACCCGATCGAATACGAAGTCCCTGGAGTTAACCAGATCCAGATCCGCTCAGAGATCGGCCTGACCTTCGCCAACGCCCTCCGCAGCATTCTTCGCCAAGACCCCGACGTGATCATGGTCGGTGAAATCCGCGACCGCGACACCGCCGACATCGCAATCCGTGCCTCGCTCACCGGCCACTTGGTTTTTTCCACGCTTCACACCAACGACGCCCCCGGTGCGATCACCCGCTTGATCGACATGGGCATTGAGCCCTTCCTGGTGGCCTCGGCCATCGAGCTGGTGATTGCTCAACGCCTGGTGCGCCGCCTGTGCCACGACTGCTCGCGCCCCGAGCCCATTGCCGCGATCAAACTTAAGGACACGATGGCGATCCTCGGATTGGACGAAAGCGAAGCCAACGGAGTCACACAGTTGCAAAGCCCGGTCGGCTGCGACCGCTGCCGAGGCACGGGTTATCGGGGGCGTATTGGCCTGTTCGAAATCCTCAAGCCCACGGACGAACTCCACGACCTCATCCTCAAACGCGAAAGCACGCGCACCCTGGCCCAATGCGCCCGTGCCAACGGCATGAGCACGCTAGGCCAATCCGGCTGGGCCAAAGTCAAAACCGGCCTCACCACCCTCGACGAGGTTTTGCGCGTCGTGACCGTCGTCGAAAAATAACCGCGCGACGCGGAATGACCAAGGACCAAGGACTCATGTCCAATGACCAATGTCCAATGCCCAAGGACCAATGACTAATGTCCAATGACCAATGTCCAATGCCCAAGGACCAATGACTAATGGGGTATCCATGGCCCCGCGCATCTCGCTTAAACAGCCACCTAGAGACGAATGAACTCCCCCACCCCGAGCATACCGCCCCAGCTCAATGAACCTTGCCCATTGGTCATTGGTCATTGCTCCTTGGTCCTTGGTCCTTGGTCATTGGTCCTTGGGCATTGGGCCTTGGTCATTGCTCCTTGGTCCCTGGTCCTTGGCCATTGATCATTAAGTAATCCTCCGCATGCCCGCCTTCACCTACACTGCCCGCGACCGCTCCGGCCAGACCATCACCGATCAGGTGAACGCGCCCAGTCGCAAGGATGCCCTGCGCCTTCTCGGCGCACGCGGCCTTACCCCGGTGAGCGTGCACGAGACGTCCTCCGCTAAACCAAAGCCTCCCACCTCCAGCTCAAAGCCCTCAGCGCCCAACGCTCAGCGCTCCGCTCCAAACTCCAAGCTCCAAGCTCCCAGCTCTCAGCTCAAAGCTCCGACCTCAGCCGTGCTCAGCCGCCGCGAGCGCCTGCCGTTTCTCGAATCCTTGGTCGATCTCACCACCAGCGGACTCTCCGCCGGTGAGTCCGTGCGCTTGCTGAGCACACGCATCAAAGAGCCCCGGATGCGCCTGCTGTGCGGACTGCTTTGGGAACAACTCAGCGAAGGCGCCCAGCTCTCCCGCGCCATGAGCACGTTGCCCGCCGTCTTCGACAACTCGACGCTCAACCTCATCCAATCCGGTGAAGCCACGGGTAATCTCAACGATGTGCTCAATCGGCTCATCACGCACCTGCAGGAGCAGAAGGAACTACGCCAAAAAATCCTCACCTCCCTCGCCTACCCCGGCTTCATGATGTTCGTGGCAGGCGGCGTGATTCTGTTTTTCATGCTCTTCCTGCTTCCCCGGCTGCAGACCCTGCTCAAGTCGCTCGGCGGCGAATTACCCACCTCCACCCGACTCCTGCTCGGGCTGTCCGACTTCGGCCTGAAGTACGGCATTTTTGTGATCGCAGGACTGGCCTTCAGTGCAGTGGCGTTTTGGCGCTGGCGGCAGACCGAAACCGGCCGCCTGCAAACCGACGCCTGGGCGCTGCGCATGCCGATTCTCGGGCCGTTTTCAGTCTCGCAAACCGTCCTCGCCTTCAGTCAGACGCTTTCCGTCTTGCTGGAAAACGGCATCACCACCAGCGAAGCGCTGCGCATGACCGAGCGTCAGATCCAGAACCGGGTGCATCGGGCGGCCTTCGATGAAGCGACCGGGCGAGTGTTGGAAGGCGAGGCGTTGTCGGCGTCGCTTGCGCGCACCGGCTGTTTTCCCGATCTCGTGCTCGACCAACTGGCAGTGGGAGAAAACACCGGCAACCTAGTGCCCAGTCTTAAAAAAGTAGCGGTCACCTACCAAAAGATGATCACGGCGCAATTAAACGCCTTCACCAGCATCATCGCCACGGTGGTGCTGCTGGGGGTTTTTTCCTTCGTCGGCTTTATCGCCTTCGCGATTGTGAGCGCGGTCTTCCAACTCAGTTCCAGCTTTAAGATGTAAGCGGCGATTGAATGTAAGCGTCTGGCCGGAGACCCACTACCGCTGGAGGGCTAGGTGAGGTAAAGTGGCTGGATGAAAATGATCACAGCGGATTTGGTGGTGGACGAAACTAAGGGGGACACAAAGGGGCGGCGGATTACGCCGAAAGCGCGGCGCCAGGAGTTGCTCGCGGCCTATGAGCAAAGCGGGCTGACGCAGGCGGCGTTTGCCCGGCGCGAGGGCGTCAAATATCAGACGTTTGCCTCGTGGGTGTCGGAGGGGAGGCGACGCTCCGCCGCAGTCGGCCTGAGCAAATCGGTTGTACCGGTGAGATTTGCCGAGGTGAATCTGCCGCCTCCGGCGCAGCGCGAGTTGACTGCTGAGCGCAGGCAACGGGAGCAGCGTCGCTCCTCATATGGGTTAACATAAGTGGCCATCGGCTATGTCAGAATGTTTACCATTATGACATAGCTCTGTCCCTGCGCTATGCCTCATCCGAGGTCGGAGACCGGACGCTTACCCCCGGGCGCGGGATGGAGAGTCTGATCCGGACGTTAGAAGTTAGAAGGCACCGACCCGGGCTTGCCTCGGGCACCTTGCAACCGGGCTCCACCTTCCCAGCGACCACGACAAGGAACCCGGCCCCAATGGCTTGCCGGGGGCGCCGGGATGCGATCTATCACGGGGCCGGAGTGCCCCAGACTTCGACCTCGATGTAGTGGTTGGCAGGATTTGATGAACTTCCGTTGCTATAAAGGCGCACATACCGGCCCTTGGTTCCCTTGGCATCGAGCAGGCGGCCCAGGTTGGTCTCGATGTAGGACTTGTCCTTCCCGGCTCCGCGCCCGCTAAGGTTTTTAACATCGTTGTTGTAGATCGTCGTGACCCCGGAAATGAAGTCCGGGTCGTCGGAGATTTGCACCACCACGCCGAGGTAAACGCGGTGCTGGGAATGGAAGCGCCAGACATAAACGGCGTTAATCTCCGCGGTTTTTTCAAGGTCGATTTGTACCCACTGGACGCCGCTGGCCATTTCCACGTAGCAGCCCTCGTCGGACTCCTTGTCGCCATCGGTGACCAGGTCGTAGTCCCCAAGCAGAGGCGCGGGATCACTGCTGGTCACAGGGCGCTTGAGTGCGAGGTTCGTGGCCGTTTTGGGCACTAAGAACGGTACGGCACCGACTGCGGTCTCGAGGTTGTCGACTTTGATCGGGACCGGCGTGCCTATGAGTATCGCACTGGGCAGTTCGGTGACAAGGGGCACCAGGTCGGCGGCGCGGGTAGAGCAGGCGAAGGAAACGGCGGCGAGCAATACGGCAAGGGTGGATTTCATGGGAGGGAGCGGGTTAAACGGTGGTTGCGTCGAGGGTGATGAGCTGGCGTTTTTCAATGGCCTCGATCGCCTTGAAAATCGGGTATTCGCAGCGGAAAGCCTCATCGGCCGAACAATTGAGCTTGGCTTTGCCGCGGATGGATTGGAAGAAGTTTTCCAGGTGATATTGGTGAATGGCTTTGTTGAGCGAGATGGGGAGGTTATAGGCGGCCAGGGCGGCGGTCTCACGGGCATCGACCTTGGTATCGGCGGCGGGCGCGGCTGCGGCGGGAGCAACGTCGGCGCGCAGGTAGTTTTTACGCACCCATTCCTCCCATGACGGGGCGGCGGCTTCGCGATAGATCTTGGTCTGACTGGGGTTTTCTGAAATGCGCACGGTGCCCTCGCTGCCCATGAACTGCTCCCAGTAGCCGCCCCCGGAACTGGTGGTCGTCTGCACTTGGTAAAAGGCTCGGGCCACGTGGCCTTCGGGCTGGGGGAACTCGTAAATGACCATGGCGTTATCAAACCACTCATGAGTCTTGTAGAAATCGATGCCGCCACTTGCGATCACGGTGCTAGGCAAGCGCCCGAAGAACCAGCTGAAGATGTCGATCTGGTGGGCGCCGAGGTCGGAGAGCGGGCCGCCTCCGAATTTTTTCGACCAGCGCCAGTTTCTAAACGTCGCCATGTCGGCAAACCCGTAGTGGGCGAGCGTCTCGGGCGATAGGTCGGATTTTCTCGGCCAGCCGAGGTCCTTGGTCGCGGCGCGGTTCCACTGGGCTTGGGCTGCGGTAATAGGGCCGAGCAGCCTAGTCTCGCCGAGCAGGCGCTCGCGGGCGAAACGGTAGCGCGGGTTGCTGCGCCGCTGGTGTCCGATCTGCAGCAGGCGGCCGGTTTCCTTCATCGTCCGCACCATCGAGCGCGCGCCCTCCTCGGTGTTCGACATCATCTTCTCGCAGTACACGTGCAGGCCGGCTTTGAGGCAGGCATTGGTCTGCGGCGCGTGGAAGGAGTCGGGCGTGGCGATGATGACCGCATCCAGGTCCTTTTCCTTGGCGAGTAACTCGTCGAGGTCGCGGTAACCGTTGAGGTTCACGCCGACTGACTTGAAGAAGCGTTCCCCGTAGGTGCGGGCGTAGTCCCAGATGTCGCAGAGGGCGACCAGTTTGATATCGCCGATTTTTAGCAGGCTCTCGGCCAGCACCCGGCCTTGGGCACCATAGCCGACCAACGCGATGCGCAAGGGTTTATCCGAGCGTTCCGTCGCGCCGACGGTTTGCGCGAAGAGCCCGGGCGCGCTGGCTAACGCGAGGGTGCCGGCGGAAAGGCCGAGAAAGCCGCGGCGGGTCAGATTGACGGATGAGTAGGGGTGGGTGTCGGCGTTCATGGATTAGGTGCGGGTCACGGCAAAGCGGTTGTGGTCCACCAAGGTGAGGGCGAAGGCGACTAGGCCCACGTGAATTGCCAACCATGAAACTCCGGCGTCCTGGCCGATGAGCATCAGGCCCAGGGTGAGTGCCACATAGAGCACGCCCATGGCGAACAGGGTCAGTCGGTTGGCCGCGCCGATGAGCAGCAACACGCCGAGTACCAGAAGAGCGGGGCCCAGCAGGGCGTAGAACGGCGTACAGAGGAATCCGGGCAGGAGAGGCTCGGCGGCGAACTTGGTCTGCAGGGTGTCAGGCAGGGCGTGATAGTATTTCAGGCCGTAGACTTTTTTTTCCACATCCACCATGGCCCCGCTCATATCCGGCTGGCCGGCGGCATCAAGCAGCGGTTCCTGGACCGTTATTTTGGCGGAGTATTTTTCCAAGCCGGAAATAAGGGCGCGGGAACCCAGCCAGAGGCGGAGCGTGAGGAAGGCGAGTGAAGGGCCGGTGATGCCAAAGACGGTGGTCGGAGTGGACGTGCTCATGGTAAAAATCGGTAGATTGGCCGGTAAGCGTAAGGAGTTTCCGGGAGCGCAGTGCCGACGGGTTTCGGGGCGTCAGACTGCGTGAGTGAGGCCTCAGCCGTGGCGATCCGGCAAGTGCAGCTCCGTGCTTTCGTCGCGTACGCGCTGAGGTGACGAGTGCCATCGAAGAAAAACGCTGGAAGCTAAGCAGGTTGTACACAGCATTCTCCGGGCCCGGTTAGCTCGATTGAAGCCGCGCGACTAGTAGGCAGTAACCTTCGAGTTGTCGGATGCATTTGAGGTCAAACGAGGTGACTTCGATGCTCGGTTTATCAGTGTTCATCAGTGTTCATAAGTGGTTAAAAAACTCCGCTTCCGGATCGAAGAACACGATTCACGTTAACCACTGATGATCAGTGATTTTCACTGATGTAGGAGTGTTAACCTTCGGCAATCCATATCAGTTTGATCCGACAATTATCATGTTACAGCCTACTAGTCTGAATGGCTTGGAGAACGCTGGTTAATCCCATCACTTTTGCATTCGGAAGGCGGCAACGGAGAGTAGCTTGTTCGCTTCGGGGTCCTCTGGGAACAGCTCACGCTCCGGATCCCACTTCAAACGGCGGCCACCCAGCGCGATCGAAATACGCGCCAGGTGCGAGATCGAATTCGTCCGATGCCCGACTTCAGCGTCGACCAAGGATCTCTTGCGCGTCCTCACGCAGTCGATGAAGTCGCGTTTCTCGCTGCGCAGTGGCAGCTTGATGTCGTTCGGGCCGGGTCGATAGCGACGGATTTCTTCCGATGACGCAGTCAAGGCTTGGGTCAATCCATCGATTTCCACCCAACCCTCGTCTCCCTCAAAGCGCACGAACGGCCGACTCATGTTGAACTCCAGCTTTACTCCGTTGGCGTAGACCATGTGCGCTTTGAAATCGATCAGCGTGTCCCACAAAGTCCCCTCTTTCGGAAAAGTGCCGACGGCTTCGACCTGAACCGGGCCGGTATCATCGGTTCCATTGCCCCATTGGGCGATGTCGTTGACGTGGGTTCCCCAGTTGGAAATGACCCCATCGCCGTAATCCGAAATTCGTAACCAGCCGGGACGTGCCGACAACACCTTCCGTGGGTGCACCCGCTGTTGTTGATAGGGCGCCTTGGGGGCGGTTCCCAGCCAGAGGTCGTAATCAAGCTCCTCAGGCACGGGCTCGGCTTTGGGCACCACCCGGGAATCGTTATCCCGTACCACCCCAGTTTTAATGGTGTGTAGCTTGCCGATGCGTCCGTTGAGCACGGCCTGGCACATCAGCTGATTTACCCCCATTGACCTGAATTCGGTATCCGTCCGGAATACGCGGCCTGCCTTGCGAACGGCATCGCTCAACAGCCGGCCTTCGGCGATGGTCACCGTCAGGGGTTTCTCACAGCAGATGTCCTTGCCTGCGCGGACCGCGTCCAAGGCGATGGGCACATGCGAATGGTCCGGAGTTGAGATCATGACCGCATCGATGTCGGTGCGGGCCAGCAACTCTCGGTAATCGCGATAGACGGCGCAGGTTTTCGAGGAAGTCGCGTCGGGCTGCGAGGAGTAATGAGCGTCCACGAGTTTACGCCCTTCCTCCAGGCGCCAGCTATCGACGTCGCACACCGCCACCACGCGAACACCCTTCATGTTCAGGAACGGCGGGGTGTTGGAGTAATAGGCCTGGCGCCCCATTCCGATCATCCCGACATTAATCGTGTTACTCGGAGCGGTTTGGCCCCAAAGCCGACGCGGAAGAATCAGTGGCGCCACGGTGGCGGCAAGCAGAGAACTTTTCAGAAACGAACGGCGGGAGATGGGATACAAACTCATAGGGGTATAATGATTTTATTTAAAGAAAGCGGAATCAACAAAAACGATATGCCCGGAAGGGCGTGTCACCGACTCATCTCGTAGGCCTGCATGATCGTATGATACTTGGTGAGAAGATTAGGCATCTCCCAAGCCGGTGATTTACCCTCTTTCAGGGCTTTCAGGTAATTGGCCATCACCTTGGAAAAATGCGCCTCATGCCCTGTCTTGTAAAGTTCGGGAATGGTCACGACCCACTGCTGTGTTTTGCGCGTCAGTTCCACTCCCGGCCAGGTGACTGCAAGCTCGGCAACGGCCGCCTTGAGCGTACGCTCAAAGGCCTCGTCGGATACGCTGTCGCGTTTTTCGATATACAGGGTTGGTTTGTATTTTTCCTCCGCTCCTTGGCGGATAATCAGGTCCGCCTTGGAACCACGCATCACGGAGTAATGGGAATCGCCCGCGCCGTTCGTCGATTCAAAGCGCCACTCGACCGAGATGCGCATATGGACTCCGCGCAAGGCGTAGGTGAACGAGCCGTTGCCGTAGACGTTAAGCACATTGTCAGAATCGGCATAGGGCTTTAGATAATCGGGATACACATCCCGGCCGGTGGCGCGGGCGAACTGCCCGGAATCGACTTTCGTCACCCAGCGGCGGGCGCTGAGCATCGTCACATCGGCAGGCGAAAGCGGCACTTCCGGAAATGCTTTGATTTGGGCCAGGTCCACTAGGTGCGTCGATACATCGACAATACCCTCGCCTTGCTGCTTCGCGTCAAAAAACCACGCTGGCCGAATCAGCGGCTTGCCGTCCACCTGCTTGAAATAATGGTGAACGTTCTCCACGATGACCGCCGGGGCATCAGGCGTTCCGGGCAACAATTCTCCAAACACCGCCGTCCGGCGGGACAGCTCATGCTGCAGAATCGTGGTGATCTCGTAGCGCTCCGGCATGATGTCGCGAAGGAGCAGTTTCCGCCGCTCCGCTTCCGCCATGGCCTCTTTGATCAGTGGCAAGTCCGCCGGCGTGATGGCCATCGGCTTGTCGGCCAAAACGTTCAGGCCTGACTGGATACAGGCCAAGATATACTTGGATTTCAGCCTGTTGTTACCCGAGATAACCACCACGTTACCCGGTTTATCCTGAAGCATTTTCTCGAAAAAATCGGGTCCGGTATAGCCCGCTTCTTTCCATGCAGTCGGGTTGGTCGCGCGGGTATTGAAGCCATAAATGCGCTGGCGATGCCCCTCTAGCTCGGGGCCACCAGGCGCATAAACATGCACCAGCGGATCGACAACGCCGGGGTACATCGACTTCTGCACCAGCGCAGCGTGGAAATGTCCCGGATCCAGCGTGATCAAGCGCACGGGAGCTTCCGCCGCTGCGAGGTGCCAAGGGTTAAGCGCGAACGCCATAAGAGCGGTCGTCGCGATAAGGCTGCGATTTGCATTCATATATAGATTTTTAAATGTGTTCATAAGTTATTTTGCTGTGGTCTGTGGCTCATCAGGTTGCTCAAAAGAAAAAACTTGTAATTCACCGTTCGCGTAGCGTTCCCCATTTTCGCCCCATGCCTTGAACGCATCGGCATCCGTTTTGGCTATGACCACGGTTACCCTTCCGCGCTGCGGAAGTCGAAAAAAATTATTGCCCTTCCATTTCCAGCTACCGCCATCGATTAGCGCATAGCGGATGGCCACCTGTGTAAGCGTTTCCGGCAGTTCGTAATACTTGACCTCGCCTGATTGCACCTGACTTTTGACCCGATTAACGCTCAAGCCGATAAGGGCGGTGGTAACATTGATAACACGAAGTTTCCCTTGTTTATAAACCGTGGGATCATCCCTTATCGGACTCACCCCAATCTTGCCGTCCCCCTTGGGATAGAAAAACAACAACACTTGAGACATATCCGTATCCAGCTGGTAACTGCCTATCGGTTCCAAGACATCAGGTTTGCCCGGCTTTTGCCCCGGCCGTTTGGCGTAGATCACCATCGGGTTTTTCCCGCTATAGCGAACTACAGCGGAAAGCTGGAAGGGCGGAATATCCAGTTTTTCCGGTTGCCCGTTCTTATTAATATAAATCTCGGGCTGGGTATCCCCAAAAAATACCCCGCACCATTTGAAGTCCACGGTGCGCGCCGAAGCCGGCTCCGGGTTCGAGGTTTGCGCCAAAGCCTGATTGGCGGCCAGGCATAGAAGGGCGCAGAACACGTATTTATACAGAGTGTGCACGGGTCAAAGATCACTTTCGGTTAACCAGCGGAAATGAGTAATCACAAAGCGTCGTCCGAACTTTACGTTGGTCGGATTAAGGGTGGTGGTGGCGGCATCGACTGTGTTACCCGTGTCCACATAATCATGAACTCGTTGCACCACCGCCTCGCAGTAAGCCCGGGGTGGGTTGGTGCCGTTGGCGGTGCTCACGGGGTCGGCACTGTCGCCGTAAGCGCGTATGATAAAGGTGTCGGAGCGCGCACTCAATATGGGCCCCAAACCCTGCAGCAGATCGCCTTGCAACAACCAACCCGGCGCCCCGACCGACCGGCTGCCAACTACAGTGGAGGACGATAGATGGGAGAAACCACTATAGGCGCTGGAATTTACATTATCATTGAAGCCGGCATTGAGACCGGCCGCGTCGATCGCCGCTTGCAGTGCACCGCGTAAACCCAGGTTGTCGGAATCTGCACCGGAGTTCATCAGGCGGCGATTCACGAAATCGCCCAAGGAACGAAACGGCCCGCGCAGGCGCACTTGGTTGACCATTTGTGTGGCCAAATTGTTAATTTCGGTGTTGCTAAGGTTACGGAATCCGGACCAGGCATTGTCGTTGCCGACTGCTTGCGCTCCGGCGCTGCCACCGCTTTGATAGGGCGAGCGGGCAAAGGGACCGGAAAGGTTGCTTTCGCCATTATAATCAAGGCCACGGAAAGAAGTGAACAGAGCCCGCCACGCTTGAACTGAGGTGGAGTTTATATTAAAAGCTCCGTTAACGAAGAGATGCGAAGCGGCAGCGGCACTATCGGAGGTCAATTCGCTTTGAGTCGGTCGTAAACCATCAGAGCGAGTGCTCGGGTAATAGCGGCTGTTGGGGAGAATATCGGTGTCGGAATCAAAGTTACCCGCCGTTTGCGGTATGCTGGAGAAGAAATATCCATCCCAAAGCGCTTCGTTGAGTAAATAGGATAGATCATAATACAGATTATCTCGATTAAGACCCGCGGGCACTGCCACGGTGGTGACGGTTTTATCGCGCTGAGTAAACAGCGAAGCGTAGCTATTTCCGATAGGATACGAAGGCTGCCAGGCTCGTGTACTCAGGTTGGCGTGTTGCAACTGTCCCAATGATATGATCGAGGGCCAGCCGGAAGCCGTGCCAGAAGGAGTTCGCGGGAGA
>JBIIMH010000295.1:0-3534 GCA_044338095.1 Rariglobus sp.
GCGGGACCGTGAATGGCTAAGGCTGTCGAGGATGCCGCTGCGATAGTAAGAGTAGGCGTCGGGAACGAAGTAGACGTTAGAGGCGGCGAGGAGGGCGCGGCAGAAGTATTCGCCGTCATCATTGAGGGAGAGGGTTTCATTCCAAGGGCCAACGCGGTTGGTGAGGGAACGCGGTAGAAGCCACGCGGCGGGGGGCATCATGCCGCGGCCGGAAAAGTTTAAGCGAAGCCAGTCGAGTGGGGGAGAATCGCGCCAATTTTCTTCGGGGCTGAATACGGTGTCGGCGGGCGAACGGGTGAAGCGGCCCCAGGGGCCGGATGCGATGGAAATGGTGGGGGCGGTGGCCAGACGGGCGAGCTGGCGGGCGATCTTATCCGGGGCGAGCAGATCGTCGGCGTCGAGATATTGGATGAAATCGCCTTGGGCGAGGCGCAGGCCGTGGTTGCGGGCGGAGGAGGCTCCGGCGTTGGGTTGGGTGAAAACGCGCAGACGCCCAGGGTGGCGGTCCGCGTAGGAGCTAGCGATCCGCAGGGTGTCGTCCGGCGAGCCGTCATCGACAACGATGATTTCGCAACGCGGGTGGGTTTGCGCGAGGGCCGAATCAAGCGTTGCGGCCAGCCACGGGGCGGCGCGGTAGGCAGGGATGATGATGCTGACCAGCGGGCTCATGCGTGATCGCGCCGACGAATATAGCCGGCCCTAAACCGAAATGTCGTGACGGGTAAAAAAAAACTGAGGGCGCGCACCCAGCGGGGCTCGGTCTGAGGCGAGCGCCGACCTAGGCGACGGGCGAGCGCGATGGCATGGGTGAGTTCGGGGCGTTGATGGTGGGCGAGGTGCCGAGCCGTGCGCCAGAGCTCATCAGCCAGCGCCAAGTGGTGGGTCGGGGCGAGTCGGTGGGCGGTTTTTCGCAGAAGCGCCAATCGGGCCAGGACGCATTTGGCTTGGTTGGCCGATGACATCGAGCCGGGCCGGCGTAGATTGATAATCGAGGCCCCGTCTTCCGCGCCAAAACTCAGGCCGGCAAGGGCCATCCGCAGGTGAAACGCACAGTCCTCGTTGTAAAGCACCGCTGGGTCGGTGTCGTAGCCGCCCGCTCGGAGAAATGCCGCTTTGCGGTAAAGTCCGCAGAATGGGTTGATCTGCTCGGTGATCGCGTAGCGCAGGGGATCGGTGGCCAGCGCCTGGGGGTCAAAGTGCCGGATCGCGATGAGCTCGCCGCTGGCGATGTCCCGGTATTCGTAGTTGAACAATACGATGTCCGGACAGGCCGGGTTGGCCATTCGGCGGCGCGCCCGCTCCACAAAGTCGGGGGCGATGTCGTCGTCGGCGTCATGGAAGTGAATCCAGTCGCAGGCGGTGGCGGCGGCGAGGAGGTTTTTACCTTCCGAACAGCCGCGATTTTCCGCCCCATGAATCACCTGCGCGCCCCATTGTCTTGCCACCGCCGCCGTGTGGTCCGGGCTGGCGTCGTCGTAAACGAGGATTTCGTCAAAGCGGGAGGTTTGTTTGGCCGCCGATTGCAGCAAACGCGGAAGAAATTCCGCCGCATTGTAAGCGGGGATACACAGGGCGAGCGTTTGGGGTCTCATGGCTTGCCCAGCAAACGCTGGCTTATCCGGCTCACGACATGGCGACAGAGAGCTGCGAGCGGAATGCGGGAGAGTCCAGAGCAGGCCAACTGGCCGGGGATTTCCTTTTTCAGTTCGACTGGCGCGAAGATCGAGTTGAGTTCAGCGCCTTGGTTGGATCGGCGCGGACCGGTCACGATCGACTGCAGGTGGGCCATTTCTAGGCGGGCGATTTTTTCGGGCAACAGGGCGTCTGTCACTGTGTCGTGCGCGGCTTGGCCGATGCGCTGGCGCTCTTCGGGGGAGAGTCGGTGAATCGTCCGGATGGCTTCGGCCAGCGCGCCATGGTCTCCGGAGGGGAAGACAAAGCCGTTGACCCCGTGTTGGATCAGACTGGATGCCCCGGCCCCGCTTGAACAGATGACCAGCGCATGTGCGCTCATCGCTTCGACGGCGGTGAAATTGAAAACATCCCAGTCCGACGGTACGATTACGAAACTGGCGGATGCCTGCCGCTGGCGAATTTCTATCGGGGGTAAGGGGTCGAGCGGCCTGACTCGGTGGCCCCAGATTTCGGGAAATTGTTCAGTCAACCGGGCCGTAGTGTCGCGCCCGTCGGGGCCAACCGTGGAGCGTCCGATCCAATCGCATTGGGGTGCGGCCGAGCCAAGTTCTGTGAGGGCGCGGCACAAGGTGTCTGGCCCCTTCCATGATTGGATGCGGCCGACCACCAGCGCGTTTGGAGTTTGGGGCCTGCGCTCGGTCGGGGCCGGCGGAGTGAACGCCGGGTTGAGGTGAGCAACCGTGGTGTTCAGCCGCGAGCGCCACCACTGCTGGTTGCCCTGGCCGAAGGTCACTAATTCTGCGGCGTAGGGCAGCAGCAAGGTTTCGGCGAGCTGGAAGAGGCTTTCGGTGAGCGCAAATCCAGGTTGGGGCTCCCAGAGGGCGATCTGACCGGCACTGGCATGCAGGCGGACGCGGGTGGGCGGGGCACCGCTTTGGGTTAGCCAAGGGACGAATGAAAGCCCCCAATCGCAGCACTCCACGCAATCAAAACCTCGTCCTCCATTGGTTTGCTCCCAGGCCGTCCAAGCTGCCGCAAGGTGGCAGCTGAAATCAGGGGCGAGGGCAAACGAGGTGAAGCGTCCGGTCAGTTGGGTGACTCGCGTTTGATCGAGCGGGATGACCTCCACGCCTTGATCGGTATAGGCGATCGGCCCGGCGGCGAGAGCCGAGCCGACCACTGCGGTGACGCTTAGTCCTTGTTTTACCAACGCAGGAAGAAGGGTGGCGTAGAACGTGGCGATGCCGCCGCCGAAGCCGGGCGGGTATTCCGGAATTATAAACAACAGCTTCATACGCTCAAAGATGCCGACTTGATTCGCCCTGCTCCATCCGCAGGTGGCTGATCACGCGGACCAGGCCGTGGTCCTGCCGGTAGGATCGGTTGGCGCCGGGCAGCATGGAGGGCGCGACTTCGAATGAGAGAATTTGCTCCGCGTTCAAGTGGGCTTTGCTGGCGAGGCTGTAGGCCGCGACTGAGATAAAATAGTGGCCGGGCATGAGCGGCAAACGCGATATCTCGCAGATGTAGGTGCGAGCTTGCTCCACGGATGTAAAATCTAGTCCTTCCTCGGCACCGCAGATGCTGGAGACCAACGTTCCGTAGGCATCGTGAAGCTTTATTACCGGCGAGATGCGTAGGGAGGCGTCATTACCTGACAGGGTGACTCGAAGTTCGCACGGGCAATCAAATGTGATCCGCTGGATGGCTTCACAGCTGCCTGGGGTGCACAGCCGAAGGTCGGTGAGTGTGACTTCATCGCCAATCACTGGCGAGAACTCAACGGCACCGGCCGTGGCTGCGCGCATGTAGGCATCCACCGTCGCGGTGGTGTCCCCCTTCATGGCCATGCAGCCAGTTTTAAGGTAAATGGCCGTGTCGCAGACGCTTTTTACCACG
>JBIIMH010000371.1:0-2952 GCA_044338095.1 Rariglobus sp.
TGTGCGCATGGCATCACGGGCCTGGGTAATGGCAGCGGTCTCACGGGCGAGTCGCTCGCCCTTTTGCTCAAGCTGATAGTCGAGTAACCCCAGTGATTCCTCATGGGAGCGGATTTCGCGCAGTTTAACCTCACCCTCAATTTCTCGGCGGTCGAACTCGCGATTAACTTCCGCACGTTGGGAGGCGATTTCCTCTTCGGCTTGCTGCCGGATTTCATTCGCGGCAACCGCGGCCTCGCGTTTGGCGACCTCCAGCAGCTCCTTCGCCCGCTTGTCTGCGGCCTGACGGACATAGCGGGTCGACAACCAAACGGAAAGAAATCCCACGCTTACACCCATTGCGATTGCGGCGGATATCGCCCACCACTTGGGATCGATTGCAGCCACGGCCAGACATGAAAATTCTGTAACAGCTAAATTCAAGGAAAGCAGCCAGTGCGACTTAGCGAAAAATTTCAACCTACATTCTTCGCCGTCGCTGCCCGCCTCGCCACGGGCGATTTACCCGCTTGCGCCCCGCCCCCCATCATCAGCAGGGTTTGGGCTAATTTTTTAAATGCACTCCAAGCCCCAAGTCCTTGCCTGGCTCACCTGTGATGGCGTCCACGTCGACCCAGGCTCGGGTAAACACACCATTTTGGGGGTCTTTTCCAACATCCGCGGGCGCCAGTTCCCCTTTGCCCACCCCTTCATGGTCTGGTTTCTCACCCTGAGCGACGTCCCTTCCGGCGAACATAAAATAAAAATCGCCATGGGGCTCGACGCCACCAACCCCAAGCCTTTGATCGATAGGACCTTCGAATCCCAGG
The DNA here is from genome assembly GCA_044338095.1 of Rariglobus sp. Lineage (GTDB taxonomy): Bacteria > Verrucomicrobiota > Verrucomicrobiia > Opitutales > Opitutaceae > Rariglobus. The sequence goes on from JBIIMH010000371.1 coordinate 810, forward strand.
GGCCGCTCCATCGCATCAACCTCATCAGCGAGATCCGCAACCTCGTCTTCCCTCAGCCCGGCGACTACTCGATCCTCATCGAGATCGATGACGAGCCCCTGCTTGCCACCAATATCACTGTTTCAAACTGATCCGGTCATTCCGCTTCCCACGCCACCCGGCCCTCGCACCACCACTCACCGCCCGCCCCACTTCATTTTCAACACATGACCACCTCCTCACATTCCTTCGATCTCATTGGTGTCGGCTCGCCGATCATGGACCTGCTCGCGCAAGTCCCCGAGAGCTTCATCAGCACGCTCACGGGCGTAAAAGGCGGCATGGTCCTCGTCGACGCCGTGGAAATGGAGTCCATCGTGGTCCGGCTTGAGAAAACTCCCGCCACTGTCGCAGGCGGCTCGGCTGGCAACACCGCCGTGAGTGCCGCCCGCCTCGGCCTGCGCACCACGTTCTTGGGCAAACTGGGCAACGACGCCACGGCCACCGCTTACCGTAACCACTTCAGCGCTTCCGGCGGCGACAGCACGCGCTTCAAATACGCCGATTTGGCCAACGCCCGCTGCGTTTCCCTGATCACGCCTGACAGCCAGCGCACCATGCGCACCTGCCTCGGTGCCGCCATGACCCTTGGGCCCCGCGAAATCGGTCCGGCCGATTTCGTAGGCTGCCGCCACGCCCACATCGAGGGATACCTGCTCTTTAATCCCGATCTGGCCAACGCCGTGGTCGCCGCAGCCCGCGCCGCCGGTTGCACGCTCAGCATCGACCTGGCCTCCTTCGAGGTGGTCAACGCAGCCCGCGACTGGATCTTCGCCCAACTGGGCACCGGCATCGACGTGGTGTTTGCCAACGAAGACGAGATCCACGCGCTCTTCCCCGATCACGCCGACCCAACCGACTACGCCGGACTTGCGCAGCGTCTCGCCCAATTCGGCGGCACCGCCGCAGTGAAAATGGGCAAAGACGGTGCCTGGTTGGCCCGCGGCAGCGAACTGCACCGGATCTCGCCCATCGCCGCAGCGCAGGTCATCGACACGACCGGCGCCGGCGATGCCTGGGCCGCCGGCTTTCTCTACGGTTATTTGAAAAACTGGTCCTTGCCCGCCGCCGGCGCGCTCGGTTCGCGCCTGGGCTCGGAGTGCGTGAGCCACCTCGGGCCCGCCATCCCCACGGCCCGGTGGACGGCGATCCACGCCCACGCCCGCGCTCTGGCCTGAGCCGCAAAAAGGGCAACGGTGCCCTGGCGGAACTCAGGTGAACGGATCAAATTGGATCCGAATCTAGGAACTTGGCTCGGACGCGCCAAATTCTTATCGAGCGCGATTACGCGACCTCTTCGATTTCACCCCAGACCTATCGCTGAATGTCAGCGAGCAAGGATCAGCTTACCCACCTTGTCCAGAGCAAGTTCGGTAAACCAGATCGCCCCGTCGGGACCTTGGGTGAGGCGGTGCATCGTCGTGCCCCGCGAGGGCACGGCGTAGTAGTTGACCGCCACTCCGGCGAGGTCGGCCGTCGTCGCAGTTTGGATCGCACGGTCAAAACACACCAGCTGATCGGCCCCAGCCGGAAACGGACTGTGCGGGTCTACGTAACTCTGCGTCCACAGGCGGCCGTCGCGATCGAACGTGAGGCTGGCCAAAATCATGTTGCGCTGGGTCATGGGCACGGGGAACTCGGTGATCGTGCCGTCGAGGGTGATCCGCGCGACTTTGTGGCCGGCTTCTTGGCTAAACCACAGCGAGCGGCCGTCCGGTCCGGCTATGATGGCGATCGGGCGGCTGTTAAAAGTCGGGATGGCAAACTCGGTCACCTCGCCGGCCGGGGTGATGCGGGCGATTTTATTGCCAACGAGTTCCGTGCACCACATCGCCCCGTCCGGCCCGAGCGCCAGGTAGATGGGTACCGCACCCACGGTGGGCAGGTCAAAATGCTCAACGCTGCGGTCGGGGTTGATCCGGCCGATGGTGTTGGTCTTTTTGCCGGTGAACCAGAGGGTTTTGCCGTCGCCGCCTACCGCCAGCCCGTGCGGATGGGTGTTGAGCGGGGCGGCAGTCCCGCGAGCGTGGAGGCTCACGTCGATTTTTTCGACGATCTGGCCCTGCGAATCGAGACGGACGACCAAACCGGCGTGCTCCAACGA
>JBIIMH010000296.1:0-3526 GCA_044338095.1 Rariglobus sp.
GGTTTTCGCGGTGACACCACTTGGATGAGAGGGGCGCTAGCACGGCGCCCCTCCTCACGAGCACGAATCGGTTTTACAGCTTATCGATGATCTTGTCGGCCAAACCGTAGGCGATCGCCTCTTGGGCGTTGAGGTAGAAATCGCGGTCCGTGTCGCGGTTGATTACCTCGATTGGCTGGCCAGATGCCTTGGCCAAAATCTCGTTCAGTTCGAAGCGGAGTTTTTCCATCTCCTTGGCCTGAATGTTGATATCGGTTGCGGGTCCGACCATGCGACCCGAGATGAGCGGTTGGTGGATGAGCACGCGGGAGTGCGGGAACAGCAGGCGACGGCCCTTGGGCGCACCGGAGAGCAAAATCGAGCCCATGGAGGCCGCCATGCCGGTCACGATGACGGTGATCGGCGAGGAAATCATCTGCATGGTGTCGTACACGGCCATGCCCGCGGTGATGGAACCGCCGGGGGTGTTGATGTAAAAATAGATCTCTTTACCCGGGGCGATGGCGTCGAGGTAGAGTAGCTTTTCAGTGATGTCCTTGGCGGTTTCGTCGGTCACCGCGCCCCACAGGAAGAGCTTACGATCATCGAGAAACTTTTTCTGGATGAGCATGGCAACGGGGGCGGAGGACTTCTTCGTGGCTTTGTCGCAAGCCTTGTCATCATTTTCGTCTTCATCCTCGTCGTCATCGAGGCGGGGCAGGGGAGCGCTCAGACCGGGCTGGAGGTTATCGAAATGCATAGGTGTTCGAATGTGCGAGTGTGAAGGGGCTTGGCAAGTGCTCAGGCGTGATGCCTGGCAGGCTACTTATCGCCACAATTGGTGAAAATGATGAACCGGCCCGTGACCTTTCCCGATATTTAATTCGTCGGCGGCACCAAGTGCGGCGGTGAGGTAGGCTTTCGCGGCGCGAATCGCGTCGAGCGGCTGGTCGTGGCGCGGCAAAAGCGCCGCAATGGCCGCCGAGAGCGTGCAACCGGTGCCGTGCGTGTTTTGGGTGAAAATTCGCACCGCAGGCAGTTCCACCTGCGTCACACCGTCATCGACCACGTCGACGCTGGTTTCGCCATCGAGATGGCCGCCTTTGAGCACGACGATACGTGGACCGAGTTGGTGGAGCGCGCGGGCGGCGACACGCATGTCGGCGAGGGTGCGCAGGGGCGGGCAGTTGAGCAGCACCTCGGCTTCGGGCAGGTTGGGGGTGATGATTTCGGCGAGCGGCACCAGTTCGCGGCGCAGGGCGTCGACCGCGTCGGGCTCGATCAGGCGGTGTCCGCTGGTGGACACCATCACCGGGTCGAGCACGAGGTGGCGAAACGCGTGGCGGCGCACAGCGGCGGCCACGGTGGTGACGACTTCGGCGTTGCCCAACATGCCGAGTTTCACCGCGTCAATGCGCACGTCGGCCACAAGCGTGTCAATTTGCTGGGCGATGAAGGCGGTGGGCACCGGGAAAACGCCGGTGACGCCCTGGGTGTTTTGCGCGGTGAGGGCGGCAACGACGCCGGTGCCGTAGGCGCCGAGGGCGGCGAAGGTTTTTAAATCGGCGAAAAGCCCCGCGCCTCCCGAAGGGTCGACGCCGGCGATACTAAGGAGGTTGGGAATCATGGGCCGGGGCGAAGTTGAACAAGGAATGCGCTGCGGCAATCGAAAGTAGCGCCGGCTTCAAGTCGGCCCCGGCGCTTCAAATAAGGCGCGCCTATTTGTTCACCTGCGTTCCTTGCCGATGCGGGCAACCACGCCTAGGCTACGTCTGTCCGCGCAACCGCAAACCCCAATCCCACGGAGGCCCTTATGTCCGCTATCAAAATTCACTTGGAAATGGCCGAAATCGACGCCGTCGAGCGCTACGCCAAGTTGCTCAATGTCAAAGCCGAGGACGTCGCTTACGCCGCCCTCAACCGCCTGATGCTCACCGCCCGCGATCCCGAGGTGGCGAAAGATATCCGCGAAACCAGCCAGTGGCGGCACCACAACCTGCCGCTCTGGAGCGACTCGGCCGCGAGTGTCCACGCCTACGAGGGTAAACACGACGCCGAGCCTGAGCCCAGCCGTTACCTGTGAGCGGGGCAAGGCGGGGCGGGAGTCGGTCGGCCGAGCAAGAGGGTGGCGGGTAAGGTTTGCGCGCGGACCGAGGCGCGGGTTTATCGTCCGGGCATGGCATGCGCCACCGCCCCTTCAATCCTTTGGATCGTCACCACCCAGTGGCGGGCGCAGGCATGTGGTTACGCGGGAGATCGGAATGCCCGCACGCCTCACCTCGATGCCTTGGCGGCGCGCAGTGTTAACTATCAGCAGGCCGTCACGCCTCACCCGTTCGGGCCTTTTGCCCGTGCCGCCTTATTAACGGGTGTTCCGTCGCCGGAAAATGGCGTGCGTAATTACTACGATCCGCTGCCGCTGGGGGCTCGAACGATCGCGCATGCGTTAAACGAAACGGGCTACCGGACGGCGTTTTTCGGCAAGTGGCACCTCGGCGCGCGCGATCCCGCAGCTCCGTTGGTGGGCGAGGCGCATGCGCGGGAAATCGTGCCTGTGGAGGCGCGTGGCGGCTTTGCTTTTTGGGAGGGGTTTGAGAGCGGTTTTTTGCTCAATGATCCGTGGTTGCATGGCACGCGGCTGGCTGAGCCTACGCGGTTTTCGGGTTACCAAAGCGACGTGGTCTGTTCGCGTGCGGCCGGATGGATTTCGGGCGCTCCTCACCAACGAGCTGAAGGGGCCGGGCCGTGGTTTGCGGTGGTCAGTTTGGAGGCGCCGCATCCGCCCTATGACGCGCCGGCAGCGGGCGTGTCACCGCGTCCCGTGACATTGCCGGCCAACGTGCCGCGTGGCGGTGAAGTCGCCGCAAAAGCCAGTCGTGAACTGGCCGGGTATTATGCGCACATTGAGGCGACCGACCGCGCGATCGGGCGGTTGCTGGCAACGGTGCCCGAGGAGGTGATCGTGGTGTTCACCTCGGTGCACGGCGACATGCACGGCGCGCACGGGCTTTTCCGCAAAGGCTGGCCGCACGAGGAAAGCGTGCGCGTGCCGCTGTTGGTGCGCGGTGGGGCCGGCGCGCGGCGTTGCGACGAAGCGGTGTCGTTAATTGATTTGCCTTCGATGACCCTCGCGTGGGCGCGGGGGCAGGGGTGGGTTTGCGGACGCGAGCGGGCCGAGATTTCCATGCCCAGCGTAGTGGCGCTGCCGCTGCAATGTGACCGGGCGTGGGCCGGCTGGCGTTCACCCACGCAGAAGGAAATCTTTAACGCAGACGGGTCGCCGTGGCTGAGGTTCGATTTGAGCGTCGACCCCGGTGAAGCGGTTAACTTGACGGATTTCCCTCCGATGCCGGCGAGAACCCTCGGGCCCATCGACTAAGCTGGCACGCCACGCTCCGAAGCGTAGCGCAGACTTCCAGTCTGCTCCGATTGCCTGCCAGAGGAGGATCGTTTTTGTGGCACCTCATTTAGTGTTACCCCGAGGTGCCTGATTTTTGGGGGTAACCGACGTTGGTTTTACGACCCGCCACAGCTCAAGTCGGCTTAA
>JBIIMH010000297.1:0-3522 GCA_044338095.1 Rariglobus sp.
GGTATCACCATTCAAAGTGTGGAAGACGGCGTGGCTGCGGTGAAACGCTTACCCCAGCTGGATCGAGCCGCTTGCCGGAATTCAGCGGAAACTCATTTTAGCACCCAAGTCGTGGCGGCCCGTTACGAATCGCTCTACGGGGTGCAGGTGGGGGTATCATAACTCGGTGCCATGCCCCACGTCCGCCTACTGTTGCTCCGATTACTTCGCCTGATCCTGAGTTGGCGCGCCCGGCCCCTGCTCCTGCCCCCGGGGCCGCTCCTGATTATCGCGCCCCATCCCGACGATGAAACGCTCGGTTGCGGCGGCCTGATCATGCGTGAACGCAGGGCCGGCCGACGGGTTCACATCGCATTTTTAACCGACGGCAGCCAATCGCACCGCGGCCATCCCTCGCTCACACCGACGGCACTCGCCAAACTACGACAGGCCGAGGCGATCGCGGCGACGGCTTGTCTGGGGGTGCCAGACGACGAGCTCACCTTCATTGATCTGCCCGACGGTGAACTGCCCCGACTTGCGCCAGGCGAACGCGAACGAGCAGTGAACGCTCTTAGCGCGCTCCTTTGCCGGCTACAGCCGGCAACTACGTTGGTTGCGTGCCGGCGAGACGGCAGCTCTGAACATGAGGCCGCCTTCCCGCTGGTCACAACAGCCCTAAACCATGCCCAGGTTCGCCCCCTACTCATCGAATACCTTGTCTGGGCGTGCTACAGCCCACGCCTGTTTCTGCGCGTCTTGTTTTTTGCGGGACAGGTTCACCGCCTGAGCTTTCACGGACAGGGTGCCACCAAAACCAAGGCGCTCGCCTGCTACCCCTCCCAGTTCCAGCCAACCCCACCTTGGACCCAAGCGGTGGTGCCGCCCCAGTTCGCCAACGCCTTCTCGCCCGAGGAGGAATTTTTCCTAAAACTTCGCTCATGAACTCCGTCCCCTCCCGCCCCTCCTTGTGGGCCCGTATTCGCCACCAGATTAGTTTTCGCCTGTACGGTCGCCGCTTGGGACTCGGGCAACCCATCCACGCCGCCGCGCTCGACCACGAATACGCCTCCGGTGCCTGGGACCACTTTTTCGGGCCCGATGAACTTGCCCGCAACGAACGCCTCGCCGCCTGCATCCACGCGGCCAGGCCTCGCCCCCGCTTGCTGGACCTCGGCTGCGGTTCCGGAAGGCTGGTCAGTTTGCTCAATCCGGCCGCACTCGACGGTTATCTCGGAGTTGACCTGTCAGCCGAAGGAATCCGTTTAGCCAAAGCGCTCGGCCGTCCTGCCCCGCTCGACCAATTTGAACTCCACGACTTCGAAAAGTGGACCCCGCAGCCGGGAAGCTACGATGTGATCACGTTCAATGAATGCCTCGGTTACGCGCCCGATCCCCTGCGCACCGCGCTGCGTTTCGCCGCCACCCTGCCGGCCGACGGCGTCCTCCTGGTCTCGCATTTTCAGTCGGGCAATCACGTCGAATTCTGGCAGCGACTCGCCCGCAGTTTCGATTTTTCCGATTCTCAGGTGATCACGAACACCAAGGGTCAGATCTGGGACATTCGTTCGCTGCGCCTGCGCGCGTAGAATCACCTCCCATGCGCCGCGTCCTCATCATCAGTCCGCATTTCGCGCCCACCAACGCGCCGGACATGCAGCGCGCCCGCTTGGCGATCCCCTACTTGAAGGCGCTGGGCTGGGAGCCGGTGGTGCTGGCCATTGCACCCGAATTCATCGAGGGCGGCGTGCTTGATCCCCTGATGGAGTCCACCTATCCGACCGACACGCGGATTGTGCGGGTGCGGGGAATCTCGCCCAAATTCACCCGCTGGGCTGGCATTGGCAGCCTGTGGCTGCGCTGCGGGCGGGCGTTTCGCGCTGCCGGTGACCACTTATTACGGACGGAGAAATTCGACCTGGTTTTTTTCACCACCACTCAGTTCGACGCCTTCACGCTCGGCCCGAGATGGAAGCGCCGCTTTGGCGTACCTTACGTACTCGATTACCAAGACCCCTGGGTGAACGACTACTACGCGCGCACCCGCACCCGGCCACCCGGCGGAGCCTTGAAATTCGGCTTTTCGCAATGGTGTGCCAAACGTCAGGAACCAGAGGTGTTGCGACAGGCCTCCGGCGTCATCGCCGTGTCCGATGCCTATGCTAAAACCCTGGCGGCAGCCTATCCGTGGTTTCACACCGCGCGCGTGAAACTGATCCCCTTCGGCGCCGCCGCGCAGGACATCGAAATAGCCCGTCGGCATCGCCCCGCTAACCCGCTGGTCGATTTTTCGGATGGTCTCTTTCACCATATCTACGCCGGCCGTTGTGGACCGGACATGACCATTTCGCTCACCTCGATTTTTCGCGCTTTTAAAGTATTCCTCGCGACCCACCCCGCAGAGGCCAAACGCATCCGCTTCCACTTCATCGGCACCGACTACGCACCACCGCCTCTGGGCCGAGAGTGGGCACTGCCCATCGCGAAAGCCGAAGGGGTGGCTGAATTCGTTAGCGAACAGTGCTACCGGGTCCCCTATTTCGACGCGCTCTATTACCTTGTTAACGCCGACGCCCTGCTCGCTGTGGGCTCCAATGATCCGACCTACAGCGCGTCCAAGATCTTCCCCTACATTCTGGCCGAACGACCCATGGTGGTAATCTTCAACCAACAAAGCCCGATCCTCGCCTTTGCGCGTCAGGCCGAGTGCGGACAACGCTTCAGTTTCAAAACCTACGACGACATCGACACCCTTGCTGAGCAAATAAACCTCGCGTGGTTTCAAGGTGGCGGGATGCGCAAAGTCAGTCCGGTTAATCCCGTCGCCTTTGCGCCCTTCACTGCCGCCAGCATGACGCAACAGTTGGTTGACTGCTTTGAGTCAGCCGTACGGTCCGGATAATCCCGCCAAGCCCGATGAATGCGCGCCTGCAAGTCCTCGATCGTTACACCCAAATCAGCGAATTGGGCGGGGTGGTGCGCGGGGTGATCCAGCGAGGGGTAATTCCCTTGATCCTGGCCGCCGTGCTGGTGCCGGCGTACTTGTTTTTCAAAAACGATTCCAGTTGGCTCGCCCTCGCTGCGATGGGGTTCAGCACCGTACTGGCGCTGGGCATCTGGCAGGCCAAGGCTGTCGGATTACCGCTACTGCCGATGATGGCCGCGCAGCACCTGGCGGCCTATGGCATACCGCTGCTATCCCGAAATGAAACGCTGGAGCGGTATTCGAGCGCGTACATTACCCAGGCGGGGGTCGAGGTGGGCGTATTCATTGTCACCCTGGCGCTCGCTTGGCGGTTCGGCATGGAGCTTTTCAGAACCCGAGAGTCGCGCTGTTATGCGCTTAAGGTTTTCGCCCAAAATGACGGCCGCACACGGCTTGCCGGAGGAATCATCCTCATTCTGATCACGAGCGTTTATAACGTCCTCGAAAGCCTGCAACTGATCGACTTTATCCTCGGGCTATTTCCCGACGGCACTTACTCCATTTTTACCGCCATCATCAAGTCGGTCACCATGGCGGGTTATTTTGTAGTCGCGATG
>JBIIMH010000298.1:0-3511 GCA_044338095.1 Rariglobus sp.
ATCCTGCTTTCGGTTGAGTCGAAGTTAGTCTGGCTCGATCCAACTCATTTTTATGACTCAACTACCAGCCCCGTCGCAGTCACCGAGCGCATTGGTCTTTTGGGTGCCTATTCGCTCGGCCTGATGTCCTTGAGCGCAGCTGCAATCGCCTTCGCCATCGCAGCCGTGTCGCCCGTGGTGCCGAAGTGCTCCAACCTCTCAAACTCCGGATGCTGCTTGATGGGCGCTGGCATACTCTCCTCCGTCACCGCCTCCAACCCTCCTACAAACGCTGCCATCGTGGCGTTCCACCGCCCCACTGTCGTTAGGAGTTTTTCGGCGTCGCGGTCATCCCAGTAGCCGCCCTCGTCCAAGACCGATTGCAGCAGTCCTACCGATTGCGCCGCGTCCAAGGCTGCCGTGATCGTAAGGTGGCATTTCAAGAAATGCTGTGCGCCCTGAGAGGACGCATATTGGGTCTTGGCGAAACAGCTCGCCTGCCAGCCCTTGATCCCCGGGCGGATGTGATAGGTTCCCACGCTTACGCACTCCGGATACCGCGCCAGTAAGCACGTCATCGGCTCGCAGTCCTCACCCGGAATGGCTGTAAAGCCAATCACCTCGACTGGTTCAATCGACTGATGCGGACTGTCCTCGTTCTGCGGATCGACCTGCGCGTAAGTGCAACCCTGGAGGACGAACCACCGGTCAGGCGCGGCACGATCATTAAGCTGCCATTCCAGCTCCTTGCCGAAGAAATGCTGAATCTCCGTGACCACTTCAAACGGCAGATCGAGACACGCCTGACGCCACGCATTCAGTTTCGCCGAGACATCTGCGAGTGTCGCCGATTCGCTCCAATTCAGGAATTCCTACGGCAAATTCACGATCCAAGGGCCGTGCATTTCTTCAGCCTGCGTAAGCTCGGCCCAATTTCCTCTTTTTCGAAGGAGAAGCAGCTTGAGGCCTTCAGCCTGCTTCAAAAGCGGTTCCCACTTTGAACTGAACAGCAGTTTCTCCGACTTGGGCCGTGTTGCTCAGAATTGTAAAAAAATAGGGAGCAGTGGCTTTTCGCCCAAATCTGTAAGTGAAATCCGAACCTCCAATTTTGGTGAGCAACACCTCAGGGTGTTAAAATGCAGAAAATCCGAAGCTTACCTGCCCTGTTGCTCAGAGGAGGTAGGTTCGGATTTTATCTCTCATTGGCTGCCCGACATGGATTCGAACCATGACTAGGTGAGTCAAAGTCACCTGTGCTGCCATTACACCATCAGGCAATGAGGAAGGGGCAATTTGTGGTTCCAGCCCCCAGCGTCAAGGCCCGAGATGGCCCGCCTCTACCTATTATTTGCGGCCCTCAGGCCCCACTCCGGTAAAAACGGTTCGACAACCCTGAATCCTCCGCGTCTCGTTCCACCCATTATGTCGTCTCCGATCGTCCCATCCTCCCCCGATATCAAGCTCGGCAAACTCACTTCTCCCGTAAGCCTCGTAATCGACGCAATTCTCGTCGCCGGCTTCTTCGGGTTTATGTTCAGCCTGCTCAAGTCCCACGTGCCGTCCAACGACCCCAAGATGATCTTCATCTGGGCCTTTCTCTCCGCAGGCTGCATGAGCGGCGTATTCTGGCTGTCCATTCAGATGTTCCGCGTGGTCCTCACCGCCCAGCGTCTGGCCAACAAACAAAAGCGCTAACAGCACCGGTTTCGGTCGCGCGTCCTTTTTTTCGTGGCCGAACAACCCGCACCTCCCCGTACCTCCTCTGCGGTGGAGGACTACCTTGAGCGGATCAGCGAACTGATCAAAACCAAGGGCTACGCTCGGGTGGTCGATATCGCCGCCGAGCTGAAGATCTCTCAGGCCAGCGTCACCACCATGGTCCAGCGCCTCGATACCGAGGGCTTGGTCAAATACGAAAAATACCGGGGCATGGTGCTCACCCGCGCCGGTGAACAGGTCGCCGCTCGCATCGCCCACCGGCATGAGTTGCTCACCCATTTTCTCGGTCTGCTGGGGCTTGAACGCGAGGTGATCGACCACGATGTCGAGGGCATGGAGCACCACGTCAGTGCCGAGACCTTCGAGGTCTTGGAAAAGCTCAACCGCTACCTCGCCACCCATCCCGAGGTGCTCGCCGAAATCAAGCGCTAGGCATCCTTGAGCTCACGCTCAAGGCCACACGCTTCGCGAACACACTCCTTGTGGACTTGAGCGTGAGCTCAAGGTGTTTAACCAACGGTATCCGCCTATTGGAAGCAGGTTAATTCAGCTTTTCTTGAACGCGAATTGGTATCAGCCGAGCAGCGCACGCAGCCCGGCTTCATCGAGGACCGGCACCCCGAGCGTTTTCGCTTTTTCCAACTTCGAGCCGGCTTCCTCGCCAGCGACGACGTAGTGGGTTTTCCGCGACACACTGCCGCTGACTTTGCCGCCCGCCGCCTCAATCAGCGCCGCCGCTTCATCGCGCGAGAGCGTGGGCAACGTGCCGGTTAACACCAGCGTCTTGCCCGCCAAAACCGAGCCGCCGGCCGCTTCGCTCGGCGGGTTCGGCGCCAGCCCTGCCGCCAGCAATGCCGCAACCAGCGCCTGATTGGCTGCATCATCGAACCAGCGCCGCACGGCCTCGGCGGTTTTTTCGCCAAAGCCGTCGATCTGCACCAGGTCGTTGAGCGAGGCCGCCGCCAGCGCGTCGAGCGAGCGGAAGCGCCGCGCCAAATCTTTTGCCGAGGCCGCACCCACCTGCTGAATCCCCAGCCCATGGATCACCCGCCACAGATCGGCGTTGCGCCGCGCCGCGATGCCGTTGACCAAATTCGTAGCCCACACCTCGCCTGATTTTTTGAGCGGCAGCAGCTCGGCCACCGTTAACCGAAACACGTCGGCCTGCGTCCGAATCAGCCCGTGACGCAGCAGTAAATCCACGACCTCCTCCCCGAGCCCGTCGATGTCGAGACACGCTTTGGAGGCGAAATGCTCGATCTTGCGCCGCACTTTTTCGGGGCAGGCCGGGTTCGGGCACAGCCATTTGACGCCACCCTCCTCGCGCACCAACGCCGTTCCGCACGCCGGGCACTCGGTCGGAAACACATACGGCACGCTGTCGGCGGGGCGGTTGGCAAGCAGCACCTCGACAACGGCGGGGATGATTTCGCCGGCTTTTTCCACCAGGACGGCATCGCCCACGCGCACGTCTTTGCGGGCGATTTCGTCAGCGTTGTGCAACGTGGCGCGCTTGACCGTGGTGCCGGCGAGCAGCACCGGATCAAGCTCGGCCACCGGGGTAACCGCACCCGTTCGCCCGACTTGCAGCGTGATGGCGCGGATACGTGTCTCAGCCCGGTCGGGGGCGAACTTGTAGGCGCAGGCCCAACGCGGGGAAAGTTTGCGCGCCGCCTGCCCTGCGCCTCGGTAGCCCACCACGGCCTGCTGGGAAAAACGATCCAGTTTCACCACCGCGCCGTCGGTCGGATAGGCAAAGGTGCGCCGCAGCGAATCGAGTTCGCCGATGGCCGCCCAGACCGCGTCGATGCCG
>JBIIMH010000299.1:0-3505 GCA_044338095.1 Rariglobus sp.
GCTCGGGGCGGCCAAGCGAACGGGCCACCAGATCGAGACTCTGGTAAGTGTAGGTGGCGGCGCTGGGGTTGATCACGCACCAGGTGCGCAGCGCCACGGCGGCGGTGCGGATGCCCAAGACCGATCCCGGGCCTTCGCAAAAAACAAACGCATCGACTTCGGCGATACGCCGGCCGGCCTGGTTGAGCAGCGCCTCCACGCAGGCGAAAATCCCGGTGCCGGCCTCGGTGTCGCTGTGTTGCCAAACGGATGCGGCGGCGTCCGGAGTCCAGAGCCCGACCTGAACGCGCGCCGAGGCGGAATCGATCAGGAGCAGGGTGGGGTGGGCGGCGAGCAGTTGGCGGAGGCTGGGCATGAACTTGGCATCAAGCTGGCCCTGGGCGCGGCTTTCAAGCGTGGAGAATCAGGCATTGACCGCGACGAAGGGCGGCGCGTATTTTGGCCAATTCTACCAACAAAACCCTCCGACTTTTTCCTACTGTGAACATCGAAATCAAAGACGTCTCCGAAACCCGTAAAAGCCTAGTCGTTACCCTCGACCAAGCTGAAGTCGCTGCCGAACACAAAGCCGTGGTCGGTGAGATTTCCAAGCAGGCCCGTCTGCCAGGCTTCCGTCCCGGCAAGGCTCCCGCCGCCATGATCATCAAGCGCTACAGCAAGGAGATCAGTGAAGAGTTTAAGCAGAAGGTCATGTCCAAGGCCTACCGCGGCGGTCTCGAGCAGTCCAAGCTGGATGCGCTCAACATCACCGATGTCCAGGAGGGCACCATCGCCGTCGATCAAGCGGCCACGATCACCATCACGCTCGACGTGCGCCCCACCTTCACGCTGCCCGACTACTCCAATCTCGCCACCGAGATCCAGTCCATCGAGTCCACTGATGCCGAGGTCGAGAAGGTCATCGAGGGCATGCGCGCCGAGCGCGCTGACTTTAAAGTTGCCGAGCGCGCCGCCGCCAAGGCCGACTACGTGAAGCTCGCCTACGAGGGCACCATCGACGGCCAATCCATCCTCGAAATCGTCGCTGATAAGCAGATCTACGCCAAGGTTCCCCAGACGTGGGAAGAGGTTGAAGGCGAAAACGAAGGTCTGATCCCCGGTCTGGGCAAGCAGCTCGCCGGCCTGTCCAAGGGCGACAAGAAGGACATCACCATTTCGTTCCCCGCCGAGTTCGCCGCAGTGCCGGCCTTGGCTGGCAAAACCGCCGTCTACGCCGTCGAAATCCTCGAAATCCGCGAGCGCGTGCTGCCTGCCATGGACGAGGCTTTCTTCAAAGCCAACCAGTCCGATAACCTCGAGAGCCTCAAGGTTAACGTCCGCAACAATCTGAAGGGTCGCAAGGAGTACGAGAACCGCCAGGCCCAGCGCCGTCAGGTTTCTGAGGCGCTCAACGCCAAGGTCGAGTTCGCCATTCCCGAGAGCCTGGTTGAGTCCGAGACCCAGTCCGTGCTGCGCCAGTTCATCGAGGAAAACATGCGCCGTGGCGTCCCCGCCGAGCAGTTCGAGAAGGACAAGGCCGCCCTCCACCAGAGCGCCAGCGTTGCCGCCCGCACCCGCGTCAAGACCCAGCTGCTCCTCGCCAAAATCGCCGAGCAGGAAAAGATCACCGTCAACGAGCGTGACATCGACACCTTCATCTACCGCGAGTCGATGATGACCCAGCAGAAGCCCGAGAAGCTGGTTAAAGAGCTGACCAAGGACCGTGAGAAGCTGCGCTCCATCCAGCAGTCGATCATTTTCGACAAGGCCCGTGATTTGCTCGTCTCCAAGGCTACCGTGACGACCGCCCCTGCTAAGGCGTGATCAGTTCACCGTAAACCAAGGAAATACCCGTGAGTTACTACGTCCCTACCATTCTGGAGAACACCGGCCGCGGCGAGCGGCAATGGGATGTTTTCAGCCGTCTGCTCAAAGATCGCATCATTTTCATCGGTTCGCCGATCGATGACATGGTCGCCAATGTGGTGATCGCGCAGATGCTTTTTCTGCAGATGGAGGATTCCAAGAAAGACATCCATTTCTACATCAACTCCCCGGGTGGCGTCGTCACCGGTGGCATGGCCATCTATGACACGATGAACTTCCTGCAGTGCGACATCGTCACCTATTGCATCGGCCAGGCGGCCAGCATGGCGACGGTGTTGCTCACGGCCGGCACCCCCGGCAAGCGTTACGCGTTGCCCAACAGCCGCGTGATGATCCACCAGCCCAGCGGTGGCGCCGGTGGTCAGACCGCTGACATCATGATCGCCTCGAAGGAAATCCTGCGTTGGCGCCAGACGCTCAACGGCGTCATTGCCAAACACACCGGCAAGACCGCTGAGCAGGTTGAGAAGGACTCCGATCGCGACTACTACCTGAGCGCCTACGAGGCCAAGGCTTACGGCCTGGTTGACCACGTGGTCGAGTCCACGCGCGAAGTGAAGCTGTCGATTCCCGGCGCCGCCTGATTTGAGCTAACGCAACTCCCCCCTCCAAAACGGCGACCTTCGGGTCGCCGTTTTTTTTGTAGGTTTTGCGCACTCGACAGGCACCCCGTGAAACACAGAGTAAAACCATGGCTAAACCGTCTCGCGTGACCCTCTGTTCGTTCTGCGGCAAATCCCAGGCAGAGGTGCGGAAAATCATCGCCGGGCCGGGTGTCCAGATCTGCGATGCGTGCGTAAACGTGTGCAAGACGATCGTTGATCGTGAGCTGAATCAGCACGCCGCTCCCGCCGCCGTTAAACCCGCTTTTCGGCTCATAAAGCCCGCCGCGGTCAAGGCGGCCCTCGATGACTTTGTGATCGGCCAGGATCACGCCAAGAAGGTCTTGGCGGTTGCCGTCTACAACCACTACAAGCGCCTCATGTTTGGCGCCGGACACTCGCCTGTTTCCACCGATGCGTTCTCCTCTGAGTTCACCGACGTGGAGGTTGAAAAGAGTAACATTTTACTCACCGGTCCGACCGGCTCTGGCAAGACGCTCCTCGCCCGCACTCTCGCCAAGATTCTCGATGTTCCTTTTGCCATTTCCGACGCCACCACGCTCACCGAGGCCGGCTACGTGGGCGAGGATGTTGAGAATGTCGTTTTGCGCCTGCTTCAGGCGGCCAACTTCGATGTAAAGCGCGCGGAGTGCGGCATCATCTACATCGACGAAATCGATAAGATCGGCCGTAAAACGGAGAATGTTTCCATCACGCGCGACGTCTCCGGCGAAGGCGTGCAGCAGGCCTTGCTCAAGGTTCTGGAGGGCTCGGTGTGCAACGTGCCGCCCCAAGGCGGTCGCAAGCATCCAAATCAGGAATACGTGCAGATAAACACCTCCAATATCCTCTTTATTTGCGGTGGGGCGTTCGTCGGCCTGGAGGGCATTATCAGCAAGCGACTGGGCCAGCGCGGGCTTGGCTTTGGTTCCATCCAGTCGCAGCAGGATAATGGCGATGCGATGAGCGCCGAAAACATCATGAAGTCGATCGAACCGGGCGACTTGGTGCGCTTCGGCATGATCCCGGAATTCATC
>JBIIMH010000300.1:0-3504 GCA_044338095.1 Rariglobus sp.
GGCGCACCTCGGGTGTTACGCACAGATGGACGTGGCGCTCGATGCGGTGCCGTACAACGGGACCACCACCACCTGCGAAGCGCTGTGGATGGGGCGGCCGGTGGTCACGCTGGTGGGCGACCGCCATGTGAGCCGGGTGGGCGCGTCGCTGCTGACGGCGGCGGGTCAGGGCGATTGCGTGGCGGCGACGGAGGACGAATTCATCGAACGGGCGCGGGCGCTGGTCGCGGACCGCGCGGCGCTGGCGGTGCGGTCAGCGGGATTACGCGCGGGCCTGTTGGCCTCGGAGCTGATGGACGCGGCGGGGCAGGGGCGGGCGTTTGCGCAGGCGATCCGGGAGTGTTGGGCGCAGGGGGGCGACTAAGGCAACGCTGGGTTCGGCAAGTTCTCAGTCACGTTAATCTGAGAAGCCCTTACGCTGGTTCTTCCGTGTAGTCTGTGTGTTCCCTGGGCAATCCCCTGATTAAGATGATCCCAGAAGGAGGTGCCCACGGAACACACGGATTACACGGAAGAATCAGATGAGGTCGGTTTCTTAACTGGCCGCTGTCGCCACTTCGTCGTGGGCGGTGCGTAGTGCCGTTTCCCAGTTGCGTGTGAAGGCGGTGGTTTGCCCCAACGGTCCGCTCAGCAGGCGCGCGCGCAGGCCCGCACGCAGGGTAGCGAGGGCGTTGTGGTCCTGCGCGAACCGTACCGCGATGCGCACAAACTCCTCGGTGGTTTGCCCCACGCACTCCGTCAGGCCGACCGCGCGCAGCAGGCTCACGCCGACCCGGGAAACGTGGGTTTCGCCGGCGAGCGTGATCACCGGCACGCCCATCAGCAGGGCTTCGCAGGTGGTCGTGGTGCCCGCGTAGGGAGTGGAATCCAGCGCGAGATCAGCCGCATGATAACGCGCCAGGTGGGACCGCACCGGGAGCGGTTCGCCACTGAGCACGACGCGGCCGGATGCGATGCCGTGGGCGGCGAACTTTTCGACGAACCCGGTTTGGGCGCTGGCGTCTTCGCCGCCGGGGGCGTGCAGGCGTAACCGTGAGTCGGGTACGGCGTTCAAAACCGCCGCCCACACGGCGATCGTGGCGGAGCTGAGTTTGGCCAGCGCGTTGCAGCTGATAAAGGTGAACGGCGCGCCGTCGAGGCAGGGCAGCGGGCCCACCTCAGGAGCGTCCGCAGGCGGTCGATAACAACAAAACACCTCCGGCAGGCGCAGCAGGCGCTCGGCGCCGTGGAGCCGCTCGTCCACACCGGGTGGGATGCAGGCGTCGTCGGTAACGCGGAAGTCGATGACGGTTAACCCGGTGGTCGCGGGGTAGCCGAGCCAGGTGAGTTGGCAAGGGGCCGGGCGGCGGGCAAACACACCGAGGCGGTGGTCGGCGGTGTGGCCGGACAGGTCAACGAGCACGTCGATATGGTCGGCGCGGATACACGCGGCGGCCGCTTCGTCGTCCATGCGCGTGATGTCGCGCCAGTGGTGGGCGGCGGCGCGCAGGCGGGCGGTGACCGGGTCGGCTTCGCGGTTGCCCACATAACAGAACGTTTCGACGGCGGCGGGGTCGTGGGCGCAGAGCACCGGTTCCAAAAAGAAGGCGACCGCGTGTTGGCGGAAATCCGCCGAGACATAGCCGATGCGCAGGCGTGCGCCGGGAGCGGGGAAGCTGCCGCTGGCGCGAGGCGGGCGCGGGCGGGTCGCCCAAGGCGCGGTGTGGCGGCGTGCCCAGGCCGAGGCGCGGGCGGTGAGTTCAGCGAGGCCAAGGCCGGCGACATACTGCGCGGCGAACACGGCGTTGCTGTGGGTTGCGGGCTGCGGGGAACTGGCGGCAGCGGCGTCGTAGGCCGGCAGGGCTTCGTCCATGCGCCCGAGCGCACGCAGGCAGCGGCCGAGGTTTTCGAGGGTGGCGGGGTGGCCGGGGCGCAGTTGCAGGGCGGCGGAAACGTGGAGGAGGGCGGCGCTGGATTGGCCGGTGGAGAGCAGGGCTGAGGCGAGGATGTTGCGCGCTTCGGCGAATTGGGGGACGAGGGCGACGAGGCGTTCAAGCGGGGCGACGGCTTCGCGGGGGCGTTGCAAATCGAGCAGGGTAACGCCGAGGGTGAGGGCGGTGCCGGGGTCATTGGGGTCGAGTGCGGCGGCTTGCTCCAGACAGGCGAGGGCCTCCGGCAGGCGAGCTTGGTCGCGCAGTCGGTTGGCTTCGCTGAGGAGGCGTTCGAGCGTCATGGGCACAGGCAGGCAGAGGGCGGGGCCGCTGCCAATTCCAGAGATGGCGGGGGAGGGCGGCGGGGCCGCAGGCGGAGGGCGGTTGGAGTGAGAACGAGTAGGAGTAGGAGAACGAGAACGAAGCTATTGGTGGAAACCCACAGGAGTTGACACCGGTACCAACCCATCATTCCGAATCGTTCTCCTGCTCCTACTCGTTCTCATTTCGATACCGATGACTTCGGATCCGAACCTGGATTCGGGCGGGTCCCTTGAATTCGATGTTTTAAGCCTGTGCATCTTTCCGCGAACCGTATTTTTTTCAGGTTCAACAAGTCGTTTACCCCACCCCATTTTCGATGCGTCCGACTCCCCTTCAGCAGGCCCTGCAACAAGCGATCGCCCATCATCAAGCCGGCCGTTTCGCCGCAGCTTATCCGATCTACCAACAGATTCAGCGGCAGGGGCCGGCGATCTTCGACGGTTGGCATTTGGGGGGGCTGGCTGCGATGCAACTGGGCCGCCTCGATGATGCCGTCAGCCAGTTTTCCCGGGCCTTGGTGCTGATGCCGAAATCAGCGGTGTGCCTGATGCGGCTCGGCGTGGTGCGGCGGATGCGCGGCGAATTGGTCCAGGCTGAGCAGATGCTGCGGCGGGCAACCGAGGTGGATCCCAAGCTGCCGGAGGCCTGGGAGCACCTGGCGGTGGTGTACGACCAGGGCGGGCGTTTGCCGCAGGCGCTGGAGGCGGCCCGTGCCGCGCTACGGCTTAAACCCGACGAACAGGGGGCGTTCAGCCGTGTGGCGCAGCTGGTCGGGCGTATTCAGGGATTGATGACCGCGCTGCCGCTTTATCAGGAGGCGACGGTGCGCTGGCCGCAGGTGGCGGATACGTGGAAGGATTTGGGCACCGTGCAGGCCTGTTTGCATGAGGCCGAGGCCGCCTTGGTGTCGCTGGGGCGCGCGTTGGCCATCGAGCCCACGTTTACCGCCGCCCGTCTGGGGCTGGCGCTGGCCCTGCAGGAATCGTTTAGCATTCCCGAGGCGGTCGCCGAATACGAGGCGGTGCTACGAGCCGAGCCTGCCCACCCCGAGGCGGGCAGTGCGCGGCTGCTGTGTTTAAATTATCTGGATACGGTTAGCGCCGAGGTGTTGAGCGAGGCTCATTTTGCCTACGGGCGGGCGCAAATAGCCGGCCTGGCCACACCACCGGCACCGCGAGGGCAAGTGTCGGCCGGTGGGCGGCCGTTGCGTGTGGCGGTGGTATCGGGGGATTTCCGCCGGCATGCCGTGGCGTCGTTTTTTGAACCGCTG
>JBIIMH010000301.1:0-3501 GCA_044338095.1 Rariglobus sp.
CGCTGTCCCCATTTTGCGCGATCAGGGGCGCAGCCTTTTGGCCATCGGGGTAACGGGAACCAAGGGCTCCTTTGCCGAAGGCGACATCGTTAACATCCTCGGCCCCGACGGTAAAATCCTCGCGCGCGGTGTGTCGGCTTTTGCCGACCACGAAGTCAACGCCATCGCTGGTCACAGCAGCGACGAATTGAAGCCGCGTTTCCCGGGCCGTAAGCGCCTTGAGGTCGTGCATCGCGACAACCTGGTGCTGCTCTGACGCGGACAGTTGGTTGTAACATTTGAGTTGAGGGATTGCGTTCTGCATCAACGGCAGTTTGGCCGCGAAAGAACGGCAGCAGTTTCCTGCGCATCAACGCGTTGCCCAACAAAGCCGTTCACAGGCACGCCGCGCAGAAAATCATCCCCGGCCACAATGCGATGTACGCAAGGCCGCCGCGGCGATCGAACCGGGCCACTGGATTTTTAATCCTTACAACTGGAACGCGGTCGGCAGTTTTGCCAAACGTATGCCGTGGAACTCGGTCGCGCTGACCCTCGACGAGGGCTGAACAGCCCTTTGCAATCGCCACCGGCGCGCAGCTCAACCCCAAGGTACCCACGCAAAGCTGGGGATTCTGGGATCAGCAGTGAGTTTAACCCGCTGCCGACTTAGGCCCGCCCAAGGCGGCACAGCCTTCTGGTTGGTGGGGGATCGGTATCCTGGCACCCCTTGCGTTCGTTTACGGCTCAACTGCCGTTGGGTTCATCTCAACGGCCGGATGGGTTTGTTGATTTTTCCACTTCATAAGGTGGTCCACCGGTCGAGGCCTGCACCGCCCTGGGTCCACCGTAAGCTGAAGGGCTGGAGTCCGGAGGCCTAGCACAAGTTCGGTTAACACCCCATGGATCAAAAGCGGGCGAGAGTGCATAGTTGCAGGGTCAGATTACTCCCATCAGCCACCCCCAACCCCGCTAGCCTTTTACCCTATGAAAAACAACATGTTGCATTCATCTGCTCCCGCCACCCCCGTTGCTCCAAGTGAGAACGAGATCCGCGATTATGCCTATCATCTCTATGAGCAGAACAGCCGAATTCCCGGTCGTGACCTTGAAAATTGGACGGAGGCCAAAGCCTGTTTGGCGGCCCACATCTCCGCCCATGATTCTCACCTGCGTCTTCAGCACTATATTGCCAGCCACGAGCACGGACAAAACGAGCAAGCATCCCACTCCGAAAGCGAACACGCTCGGTCCGCGCTCCACCCCTTGGATTGGTTGCGGTCGTCCTTGCACCACACCTGATCGCTCCCGGCCGCTGGCGGCGCGAGGATCTGACCCGAGGTCGCAAGGTTTTATCCCGATGCTCGGCGCTTTCACCACCTCAGCGTATACCCATCAAATCGGGTACGCCAAAGTGACTGAAGCCGAGGCGCGGATGAAAACGGGGCCCATCGCCAGTCCGGCTCCGCTTCGCAGGGATTGTAGCTGAGTCGGGTGGGTTCTCTCGGGTTGGATCGAACCAGCGCTTGGCCATTTTTCCACGCCTCCAGTGTCGGTTTAGCACGGTTCCTACGACCGCTGTTTTTATCTGATGGCGGTGGTCAACCCACTGGCGTTGGCGCTGATCTGAAGTTTACGCAAACGCCCCGCCAGCTGAAGCCGGCAACCTTCGTTAAGGGGCTGGCAGGTTTTCCACGGCGCTTCACTCTTCTCCGATCCTACGCCGTGTACTGGTTGATTTTGAGCCATGCAAAGAGCTGTTTTGCCATCAGGGTAAGCGCGTCTAGGCTGCAGGGTTTTAGCAGGTAGGCATGGGCGCCCAATTCGTAAGCGCGCTCGATGTCTTCAGGCCGACTCGACGCGCTGAGAATATAGACGGGCAGGCGTTTGATTGCGGTTTGATCCTGCAGCCAGGAGAGCACGTCGAAGCCGTTTTTACGCAGCCTGTTCAGGTCGAGCAGTAGGACACTTGGCAGAGGGAACTGGGCGCGGTTACGGTAGGCCCCGTCACCGCGCAGGTAGGCCATGGCCTCCTCACCGTCCTGCGCAAACTGGAGCGGTTGGGTAAAACCCGCGCCCTGAAAAACCGAACGCATCAACACCGCGTCAGTTTCGCAGTCGTCGGCAATGAGCACCACGGGTTCGGGAACGTTCATAGGAGACTGGCTACGGGTTGGTTTACGCCGTGTCCGGGTTGGGCCCGGCAAAGTTCCACCCAGAAACGGCTGCCTTTGGCGGGGGTGGAAATCAATCCGACGCGCCCGCCCATGCGTTCCACGCCTTTTTTTACCACGGCCAGCCCGATGCCGGTCCCGCTGTACGCGGTGGTGTGCAGCCGCTTGAAGACGTTGAAAATCCGCTCTTGGAACTCCGCGGGGATACCGATTCCGTTGTCTTCCACCCAGATGCGGACAAAGCCGCCCGGCCGATCCTCGGCGCGGATGCGCACCTGGGGCGGGTAGACTTTTACGAACTTTACCGCGTTGCTGATCAAGTTGGCCAACACCCGCTGCAGGGTGGCGGGGTGGGCGAGCACATCGAAAAACGGGGTGCTGATTTCTATGCGTGCGCGGCTTTGGTTGATCGGGGTTTCGCAGACCGCGAGAGCGTCGCGCACCACTGATTCCAGCGGCACGGTGGACAGCTCGATTTTCTCTTGGTTGATGCGGCTAAACGCCAGCAGGTCGCAGAGCAGGTGGTCCATGGTTCGCGCCGCCGCCTGGATAAAGCGGGCGTAGTCCTGGCCCTGGTGGTTGAGCTGATCACTGTGCTCCTCGAGTAGGAGCTGGGAAAAGCCCTGCAGGGTGCGCAGCGGGGCGCGTAAGTCGTGAGAGATCGAGTGAGCGAAGCTCTCCAGTTGCGCGATGCTCAGGCGTAGCTCCGAAGTGCGGAACTGCACGGTGTTTTCCAGCTCCACGGTGTAGCGGGTGAGTTGCTCCTGCTGGTCGCGCAGGGCGGCCTCGGTTTTCTTGCGCGCGGAGATGTCGCGGATGTTGCACTGGATGACCTGGCGGTCGCCCTCCAGGTAAAGGTTGCACACAAACTCCACCTCGACGCGCCGACCGTCCTTTGCGCGCATCGGCAGGTCCTCATAGCGCACATAGCCGATCGCCTGCAACTCCTGGAGTGCCGCTTTGCTGGCGGTGGCATGGGCGGGCAGCCCAAGCTCAAAGAGTTCCTTGCCGACGAACTCCGCGTAACTGTAGCCGAGCAGGGCGAGCAGGTAGGGGTTAACATCGATGATTTTGCGCTTCTCCGGGTCGATGATGACGATGCCGTCGTAGGCCGTTTCAAAGAGGCGGCGGTAACGGATTTCCGAGCGGGATGAGACGGCGGTGGACATGGTGGTTTTTTGTTCGGGGATTTCCCCTCATTGAGTCTACCCGCATGGGCACCGAGGGAGTGTGGGGTGTGCGCCCCAATTGCGCCCGGAATGCTCTGTGGGGTCGCCTTATTGGGCGCATCCCCGCTTCTCGGCTTCGTTGGTTGCAGCAGGAGTTTTTTCCTCTGGTCAGGTAGGAG
>JBIIMH010000302.1:0-3496 GCA_044338095.1 Rariglobus sp.
CGTGACCGCCCGCCGCCACAAGGCCCCCCAGCGCGAGTTACCTTCCTCATAGCCAAATTCCCAGTGCGTTAAACTCCGCCCCCCCTACACTACCCCGAAACCCTCCCATGAATTCCCTCGCCATCCGTCTTCGCGCCCTGCTCGCCCTCGCACTTCTTGGCATCGGTGCTGCGCCAGCCGTTTGCGCCGCCACCACCGCCGCCGACCAGGAACCGCCGCGCTTCCTCGACCCCGCCCACGCGCCGCGCTTCACGCCGGCTTTCGTCACCGCAAACCTGCGCCGGCTCGCAGGCCATTATCTCGCCGCGCCCGCGCCCGCCGCCGGAGCCGACCTCGCGCTCTGGCAGGCCGGCCTCGCCGCCACCGCCGAGGCCCTCGACGACCCCGCGCTCCGCGCCGCCGCCGCCGCGCTGCCCGCCGACGCTTCCTGGCCGGAGCGGCTCCCCGTCGAGAAGCCCGATCGCCGCATCGCCGCGCGTATGAGCATCCTCCAGCCGATTGTCACGACCACTCCGCCCGCGAAGATGTGGACTGACCCGCAGGTCGGAGAATTCAGCTCTTTCGGCAACCGCCGCATTATGCGCTCCGAGGACCCCTTCGCCGCCGCGCTCGTGGTCGCCGCCACCGCCTGGGCCATCGATCACAAGCCTGCCATCCGCACCATGGTCACGGACCTCTACCGCGCCCCCGCCATCCATGGGTGGCTGCGCCTGCAGGAGCGCATCGGCCCGGACGGCGCACTCCGCGACGCGCCCGCCGACCCCACGGAGGCCCGCCGCCTGGCCGGCGCCGTTCTCCTCGCCGGCGCGCGCATCCTGCCTTTCACGCGCTCCATGCTTGAGCCCATGGGCTTCACCCGTTCCGAGGCCTACTTGCGCGACGTCGCCTCCCAACGCGAACGCCTCGCCTCCCCGCCAACGCTCTCTCGTGATGCGGTCACAACTGCCATGCGCAGGGCGACCGAGTGGCAGCACACCTCGCTCTGGAACATCTCCGGCGCGAGCGACAGCCCCGACGCTGACACCTCGTGGTATCGCGGCGTTTTCTATATCGGCCTGCTCCCCGCTTACCACGCCACCGGCGACGCCTACTACTTGGAAAAAGTGCGTGCACTCAGCGAACGCACCGCTGCCCGCCCCGGCCTCGCCGCGCTCTACGCCCCCGACTGCCTCGCCATTTCCCAAGTTTACCTTGACCTGCACGCCATCGAGCCGCGCCCCGAGCTGCTCGCGCCCACCCGCGATAAACTTGACGAAATCCTCACCCACCGGGTTCACCGTAAACCACCGACCAACTACATCGACCAGGTTTTCTGCTCTGGAGGCACCTGGACGCGCATGGCCGCGACCACCGGCGAAGTCCGCTACCTCGACTACGCGAAAACATTTTGGAAACAACAGCGCGACCTGTTCCGCGACCCCGCCGAAGGCCTCTTCGTGCGCGACGAAACCTGGCTGACCCAGCCCGACGGCTTCCAACTCCTCGAACGCAATGGCCGCAAAGTTTACTGGGGTCGGGGCGGCGGCTGGGCCATCGGTGGACTTTGCCGCTTGCTCGACGCCCTGCCCGCCGGCGACACCGACCGCCCCGCCTTCGAGGCCGACCTGCGCGCGCTCGCGACCGCGCTGGTAAAAACGCAGCCCGCCGACGGCCTCTGGCGCGCCAGCCTCGGCGATCCGGAATCCTACCCGCTGGGCGAAACCAGCGGCACCGCGCTGATCGCCTACGGCCTGTTTTGGGGTATCAATCACGGCGTGCTCGATCCCGCGACATTCCGCGCTCCCGCCGAACGCGCCCTCGCCGCCCTGCTCGCGGTGCAGGAAAAGAACGGAAAACTCGGTTACGTACAGCCAGGCGCGGAGAGCCCGCGCGTCCACTTCTACCGTGGATCGAATGTCGAATACGCCACCGGCGCTTATCTCCTAGCCGGTGCCGAGTGGCTCCGCCTGACCGCTTCTCCTTTACCTTAAAATAAACTTACCATGAGCGCTTCTCCCCTCGGCCGTTTTCGCTGGCGCATCTGCGCCGTCCTATTCCTCGCCACGACGATCAACTACATTGATCGAAACGTCTTCTCGTTCACGATGCTCGATCCGGTGTTCCGCCACCAAATGCTCGGGCTGCCGCTCGACCAGCCGCTGACCGACGCCGACATGGCGCTCTTCCGCGAGAAGATGAGCCAGCTCGATGCCATCTTCAAATACTGCTATGCATTCGGTTTTCTGCTGGCCGGCTGGATGATCGACCGCATCGGCATCCGTCGCGGCTATGCGGTGAGCATCGGTGGCTGGAGCCTGGCAGCCGTTCTCCACGGTTTAGTCCACACCGTGCCCGGCATGGCCTGGGCCCGCGGCCTGCTAGGCGTGGGCGAGGCCGGCAACTTCCCCGCCGCCGTCAAGACCGTCTCCGAATGGTTTCCAAAAAAGGAGCGTAGTTTCGCCACCGGAGTCTTCAACGCCGGGGCCAACGTCGGCATTATTCTTACCGCGCTTTGCGTTCCCTTCATCATCGCTCACTGGGGCTGGCGAGCTTCCTTCATCGTGACCGGCGGCATCGGTGTCCTCGTTCTCTTCTGGTGGCTCGCGATCTACCGCAGTCCCGAGGAACACCCGAAACTCTCGCCCGAGGAGCTGGCCTACATCCGCCAGGACGGTCCGCCCGAGAAGCCGCAGCACGTCAAGTGGCGCGAACTCGTTCGCTACCGCGCCACCTGGGCCTTCGCCATTCCCAAGTTCATGACCGACGCCGTCTGGTGGTTTTATCTCACGTGGCTGCCCACCTTTTTTAACAGCAACCCCGCCTTCACGACCAAGCTCGACCTCAAGCAGATCGGTATTCCGTTCCTGATTATCTACATCATCTCCGACCTCGGCAGCGTGTTCTTCGGCTGGCTGGCGACTCGTTTCATCGGGCTGGGTTGGTCGGTGAACAAAGCCCGCAAGGTCACCATGCTGATCTGCGCGGGCTGCGTAGTGCCCATTATCTTCGCTTCGATCACGAGCAACATCACCGTGGCCATCGCGCTCATCGCCCTCGCCACCGCCGGACACCAAGGCTGGAGCGCCAACCTCTTCACGACCGTCTCCGACCAGTTCCCCCGCCGCGCCGTCGGCAGCGTAGTCGGCATCGGCGGCCTGATGGGCGGCCTGGGCGGCGCGCTGCTCGCCGCCAAGGTCGGCTTTATCATCAATACCGGCGGTTACATCCCGCTCTTCGCCATCGCCGCCGGATCCTATCTGCTCGCCCTGACGGTCCTGCATCTGCTTTCGCCCCGCCTCGACACGGTGCAATTAGACGTCCGTTGAAGAAACTAAATCCAATATAACGGATCATTAGGCGCAGCTTTAAAAATGCGCGTTAGAGGTTACCCCAAATCGACGTAAGCGTCCGGTCTCCGACCTCGGATGAGGCGTAGCGCAGGGCCAGAGCTATGTCATAATGGTAACCATTCTGACATAGCCGATGGCCACTTATGTTAACCCATATGGGGAGCGAC
>JBIIMH010000303.1:0-3493 GCA_044338095.1 Rariglobus sp.
CCTTGGCCCGCAGCCGGTCGCTTCATTACTACACCGTCGGCATCATCCGCCTTAAGTACGCATCAAACAGCGGCACGGTAAACCCGGTGTCACCGTGGGCGGGACTATAAATCATGCCCTTGGAAATCAGCGAGGAGCGCACCGGGGCGACACTGCGCACGGGGGCGTTGAGTTTTTCGGCGATTTCGCCTGAGCGGTGCGGTCCGGCCCCCAGCATGGCCATCGCCCGCATGTAGTCTTTTTCCCTTGGGGGGAGACGGTCGAAGCGCACCCGGAAAAAGCCCTCGTCGAGGCGACCAAGCGAGGCCTCAGTGGCGCGGGCGACCACGGCGGCGTCGATCACGGGCGTGGCGGCGAGATTCCACGCCTGGTAGCCCCACTCTTGCAGGAAATAGGGATAGCCCTGGGTCTGCGCGTAAATGGCGTCGATGGCCCCGGATTCAAAGGCGACGCCCGCGCGTTCGGCGGGTTCGACCAAGGCCTGGCGGGCATCGGCGGGCGAAAGGGGGCCGCTCTCGGGGTAGTCGAAGAGCCGCTCGGCGTAGGACTTGGATCGTCCCGCCAAGCCAACGACCTGGGGCAGGCCCGCACCGACCAAGAGGATCGGCAGGCCTTTTTGGGCGATCTTGTGCAGCGCCATGATGAGGGCGCTGAACTCGGACTCGGAGAGGTACTGCAGTTCGTCGATGATGATAGCGACGGCGGTTTTGCGGGCCCGGGCGGCTTCGCCGAGGGCGAGAAAGAGTGCCGGCAGGTCCGCCTCCAGATCGCCGCTATCGGCGACGCCGAGCTCGGGGTCAATATCGAGGCCGATTTCCACCTCGCCGAGGGTCAGCTTGAGACCCTTGGTGAAGCTTTTGAGGACGCGGATGCCGCGCTTGACGGCGGCTTCCACCTTTTCGCCGCGGTCGAGGTTGAGGAGAATGCGGCGAAGCTCGGGCAGAAGCAGGGCGGGCAGCGACTTTTCCTCATGGGCCTCGATGAGCGAGGTCAGGTAACCGGCCTCGCGGGCCTGATCCTCCACGCGATTGAGGAGCACGGTTTTACCGACACCGCGAAGCCCGACCAGAATAAAGCTCTTGGTGGATAACCCATTGCGCGTGCGGGTGAGGGCGATGCGTGCGGCTTCCAAGAGATAGGCGCGGCCGGTGAGTTCAGGCGGCTGAGTGCCCGCACCGGGAGCATAGGGATTAAGCGCAGGATCCATGAATCAAGGAGTGTTATGCAATGTTACGGAAGTATTCAATAAAAACCGTAACACGGGGTAACATCAGTTGATATGCACAGGCTAGCAGGCAGTAACATTTAAAGTGTCGGATAGTAGCTGAACGTGGACGGGTGTCTGACTGATGCGGAGTTTTAACGCTAAGATCGCAAAGAACGCTAAGGACGGGCCTAGGATCGGTCGTTTGCGGTCTTGGCGAACTTTGCGTTAAAATTCCGGCTCAGGATCCGGCACTTCAAAAATCCAAGGCAGTTTGGCCGCGAAAGAACGCAAGGAGCGCAAAGAACAAACCCTGTAGTTCTATGCGGTCTCTGCGATCTTTCGCGGCTAAAAGGCTCGAATTATGGCTTTGATTTTAATGGGGCTC
Source organism: Rariglobus sp. (assembly GCA_044338095.1). Classification (GTDB taxonomy): domain Bacteria; phylum Verrucomicrobiota; class Verrucomicrobiia; order Opitutales; family Opitutaceae; genus Rariglobus. Next base: position 1,593 of record JBIIMH010000303.1, read on the forward strand.
AGGATCCGGCACTTTAAATGTTACTGCCTGCTAGCGGTTGCGTTCGGTCACACCGCCCGACCACTTGAGTTTAGTGCGCACTACGGCGAAGTGGTCGTGGTCGCGGCGTTGCACCAGGGGCAGGCGTTCGGTGGCATGCGTGACAGTGATCACTTGGTTGCCGCTCACGCGGTAATCGCGCTGCCCATCCACGGTGACTTGCAGCGTGATGCCGGGGCTTAAGTTGCGCACCGCGAGCCGGACCTCGGCACGGAAAATGATCGAGCGGTTGCTCAACGTGTGCGGGCAGATCGGGGTCAGCGCGATGACTTCAGCGGAGGGGTGGACCAGCGGGCCGCCGGCGGAGAGGTTGTAGGCGGTCGAGCCGGTGGGCGTGGCGAAGATCAGGCCGTCGCAATCGTAGTCGGTCACCAGTTGGCCGTCGGCAGTGACCTCGAGGCCGACGATGCGCGAGTTGACCTCGGCTTTGATGAGCACGTCGTTGAGCGCCAGATCCAGCGGGCCGCCGTCGATCGAACAGGCCAGAAGCGACCGGTGGTTGATCTGGAACGCGCCGGCCAGCAGGGAGGGGAAGCTCTCGCGGATGTTGTCGGCGGAAAACGTGGTGAGGAAACCGAGGTTGCCACGGTTGACACCAATGATGGGCACTCCGGCGCGGGCCGCTTGTGCGGCGATGCCGAGTAACGTGCCGTCGCCGCCGATGACGCAGCAGGCGTCCTGGCCGGCAAGGAAATCAACCGCCACGGGGTGCACCCGTGTGGCGATGACCGCAACGCCTGCGGTGCGGGCGATGGCCATCAGATCCTCGGCGAGCGCGGCGGCACCGGGCTTGGGGTCGTTGACCACGAAGGCGAGCTTGCGGATGGGCGGCATGGGCATGGGGAAAATGGGTTAAGCGGCCTTGCGGAGTCCGAGTAAAAACTCGCGGTTGCCATCGGTGCCGGTGATGGGCGAGTCCATGGTGCCGACGAGCTGAGCGGCGGGTAATTGAGCAAGTGCGAAGCCCTGGATGTCGGCCAAAACGGCGTCTTGTACCGCAGTGTCGCGGATGATGCCACGGCCTTTGTCCACCTCCGCTTTGCCGGCTTCGAACTGGGGTTTCACCAGCGCCACCAACGTGCCGCCGGTGCGCAACAACGGCCAGACGGCGGGCAGCACGCTCTTGAGCGAGATAAACGACAGGTCCATAACGATGACGTTGTAATCGGGCCGCGGCAGGTCTTCGGCGCGGAGGTTGCGGGCGTTGATTTTCTCCAGGTTGGTGACGCGCGGGTCGGCAAGAAGCTTGGCGTGGAGCTGGGCGCGGCCGACATCGACGCAGACCACGTTGACGGCCCCGCGTTGCAGCGCGCAGTCGGAGAATCCGCCGGTCGAGGCCCCCACGTCGAGCACGTGCGCGCCCGTCAGGTCGAGGGCGAATTTTTCGATGTAACCCTGCAGTTTTTCACCGCCACGAGAGACGAAGCGTGGTGGTTGTTCGACGATGAGTTCGATGTCAGAGGGGAACTCCTTGCCGGGTTTGTCGAGGCGCGCGGTGCCATGCAGCACGCGGCCTGACATGATCAACGCCTTGGCTTGCGAGCGGGAGTCGGCGAGCCCGCGGGCGACGAGCAGTTCGTCGAGGCGTTGACGGGAGGCGGACATGTTCAGGGGGTGCCGAGCCAGCCACTAATGAGTGAAACGTAGCCACGGCCGGTGCCGGACTGGCCCCACGGGGTGGCTTCGCCAGAGGGATCGCGGCCGGCGTCGGTGATGGAATCGCCGATGAAGAGGACTTTGCTGCGGGGAGGGATTTGCATGGGGCGCGTCGGAGGAGAGATGCGGCGGGTTAAAGCGGCGAGTGTTAAAGTTTTTTGCGGTTGGGCGACCCGCAAGTGGTGCGGACGCCCTTTTCTTCGCTC
>JBIIMH010000304.1:0-3476 GCA_044338095.1 Rariglobus sp.
CTTGCCCTCGATCGCCAGCGTATCCCGCTTTACGTTACAGACCCGCGAAGCCGCAGCCGACGTTGGCTCGGAGATTTTGGTTAACGGCGGCAAGTTCGTGCATGTCCACGACTGCGGGCGCCCCGTCGGCACGCGAATCGAGGTCGCGCAGTTGTTCAACTCGGTGCCCGCACGGCGCAAATTCCTCAAAACCGACGCCACCGAGGCGGCGCACATCATCACCGGCGTGCGCCTCTACGCCTTGGCGTTTCCCAAGGTGGCGTTCACCTTGATTGAGGACGGGCGGGTGATTTTCCGCTCGCCGGAGTGCGTTGATTTGATGGGCCGAGTGGCGGAGATTTTCGGCCGGCAATTGGCGGGCGAACTCATGCCCATCGACGTGGCGGAAAACGGCATGCGCTTGAGCGGCCTGATCGGTCGCCCGGGCGCGGGCCGCTCGACCCGCCATGAGATGATCACCTTCATCAATCAGCGTCCCGTGGATACGAAGGCGATCAACTACGCGCTCATTGAGAGCTACCACGAATCGTTGCCCAAGGGGCGTTACCCGCTGGCTTTTGTTTTTTTCGAAATCGATCCGGCCGCGGTCGATGTGAACGTACACCCGTCGAAGCGTGAAGTGCGCTTCCGTTCGGAGACTCAGGTACGTGGATTCATTATCCGTGCCGTACTGGCCCGACTGCGCGATTGGGCCGACTCGACTTCGCGACCTGCGTTCAATGCGGCAGTCGAGGTGAATTCGCCGCAAACCACGACGCGCCCGCCCGCAGCAACTGAGGCAAAACCACTGCCGTTAACCCTTCATCGGCTCGCCACCCCGATGATAGCGCTACCGCAACAACCGCGTGCAGCGGTTGCCCCAAGCGCACCGCAACCCAGCGCCCCCGTGCCACAGCTGCGCGCCCAGCCCGAGGCGGCACGCCCGACTCCGCCTGTTACGAGCAGTGGGCTGAGCCTCGGCGCGACTGCGGGCCCCAAACCCGACGCTTCGCTGGCGCCCGCCACGAACACGACCTCGGCGGTGATCGGTTGGCGCTTTTTAGGGGTGGCCCACGGTACCTACGCCCTGTTCGAGACGCGCGCGGGCTTGGTTTTGCTCGACCGCCGGGCGGCGCACGAACGCATTTGGTTCGAGCGCCTGCAGGCCCAGTTCCGCGACGGCTCGGTGCCCAGTCAACGGCTGCTGCTGCCGGTGCCGATGGAACTCGACCCCATTGCCAGCGCGCTACTGCTGGACCGCTTGGAGTTTCTCAACGGCCACGGTTTCGAAGTCGTAGAGTTTGGCCGCAATTTTTTCCGCATTGAGGGAATGCCCGCTTGGATGGCGCCAGGGGACGCCGAGCCCTTTGTGCGCGAATTGCTCGGGGCGTTACGCGACGGCCGCTTGCAGGAGAACCAAATCGACGTGGCGCGCGATCAACTCGCGCGCCTTGCCGCAGCCAGAGCAGTCCGGCTAGGTGAAACCGTCAGCGAAGCCGCCATGCTCTCTCTGGTCGGGCAACTGTTCGCCTGCCGTGCTCCGCTGACCAGTCCAGGCGGCACGCCAACACACATCGAATTAAGCCAAGGCGACTTAGCCCGCCGTTTTCAGCGTTAAAAAAAGTATTCAAAGGTTTTTTTAAGGTTCGAGTTACGAAAAAATTCACCCACAACGTTGGTTGCCACACCGCCGCAAGCAAACTGGCACGGTTCCTGTAGTTAGATAAAAAAATTTAAGCATGCCCGCTCCTAAAAAAAATAAGTCCACGGCTGCCTCCTCAACCGCTCCCATCGCTACGGCGAACGGGGCCTCATCGACCCCTTCGAGTCGGGTCGCCGACACACCGATGTCCTCCTTGAGCCAAGCGATCGTACGCAACCTGAATTTCACCCTGGCGCGCGATCACACCACGGCCACTCCGCGCGATTGGTGGATCGCCACCTCCCTGGCCGTTCGCGAACACATTCTCGCCCGCCTCATCCGCACCCAAGGCGAACACAACAAACACAACGCGCGCCGACTCTATTATTTTTCCCTCGAGTACCTGATGGGCCGCCTCTTTGAGAACAATCTCTACAACACCGGCCTGTACGACGAAGCCCGCGCTTCGCTCAAAGACCTCGGCGTTGACTGGGAGTCAGTTCGCGAGAGCGAAGTCGACATGGGCTTGGGCAACGGTGGCCTTGGCCGCTTGGCCGCGTGCTTCCTGGACTCGCTCGCAACCTTGGACCTGCCCGCCATCGGCTACGGCATCCATTACGAATTCGGCCTGTTCAAGCAGGAGTTCGTCAATGGCCACCAAGTCGAGCATCCCGACAACTGGATGATGTTCGGCACTCCGTGGGAAGTCGTGCGCGCCGAATACACCACCGAGGTTAAGATTTACGGCCGGGTCGAACACGTGTTTGACGACCACGGCAACTCCCGTCCCCGCTGGGTCGATACGAAAACCATTTTGGGTGTCCCGTACGACATTCCGATCGCCGGCTACGGCACGGCAACGGTGAACTTGCTCCGCCTGTGGGCATCGCGTTCGACCGAGGAATTCGACTTGGTAGCCTTTAACAGCGGCGGTTATGTCGATGCCGTGCGTGAAAAGGCTATCGGCGAAACCGTCTCGAAGGTCCTTTACCCCAACGACAAGACCGAAAACGGTAAGGAGCTGCGTCTCGTTCAACAGTACTTCTTTGTCTCCTGCTCGCTGCGCGACATTATCCGTCGGCACTTTCGCGTTACCGGCAACTCCTGGGCGAACTTCGACGCCAAAGTTGCCGTGCAGCTCAACGACACGCACCCGGCGGTCGCGGTGCCCGAGCTGCTCCGCATTCTGATCGACGAGAATAACTTCACTTGGGAAAATGCCTGGGAAACCGTGGTCAAAACCTTCGGCTACACCAACCACACTCTTCTCCCCGAGGCGTTGGAGCGTTGGGGCGTTCCTCTGTTCACCCGCGTGCTGCCCCGGCACACGCAAATCATCTTTGAGATCAACCGTCGTCTCATGGAAAAGGTCGAAGCCAAGTGGCCCGGCGACAACTCGAAGAAGTCCATTCTCTCGCTGGTTGAAGAAGGTGGTGCCAAATCCTTCCGCATGGCCAATCTCGCCGTGGTCGGCTCGCACGCAGTCAACGGCGTCGCGGCTCTGCACACCGAGTTGCTCAAAAAGGACCTCTTCCCGGATTTCGATGCGCTTTATCCGGGCAAGTTCCAGAACAAGACCAACGGCATTACGCCTCGCCGCTGGCTGCTCGATTGCAACCCCCGCCTCTCCGGGCTGATCACCGAAAAACTCGGTTCTCCCTTGGTTTGGGCCCGTGACCTCGATGTACTGCGTGGATTGGAGAAATTCGCCGACCAAGCCGACTTCCAAAAGGAGTTCATGGCGATAAAGCGCGCCAACAAACAAGACCTCGCCGCTGTGATCCACGACCAGTGCGGCGTGGTCGTCTCTCCGGACGCGCTCTTCGACGTCCAGATCAAGCGTCTGCATGAGTAT
>JBIIMH010000305.1:0-3463 GCA_044338095.1 Rariglobus sp.
GACCAGAGCACGTAGCCCTCGTCGTCATAAACCATGTAATTCGTGCTGATGAGCGCGAAGCCGAGCGCCCCTAGTATCGCGAGCGTCATGCCCCATGCAGCGACGATGAGTGGCCGCCGGGCGATCATGCCTTGGCGTCAGTCGCCGGCCGCACCACATACAGGGGCCGGCGTTTCACTTCGTCATAGATGCGCCCGAGGTATTCGCCGAGCACGCCGATGCCGATCAGCTGCACGCCGCCCAAAAAAAGGATCAGCGTCACCAGCGTGGTAAACCCCGTGAACGCCACTTCTTGGCCTAGCAGCCGCCGCATCACGAAAAACGCGCCCACCGCAAAGCCGCAGCCGGCGATGAACATGCCCGTGTACGTCATCATCCGCAGTGGGAAATACGAAAAACTGAAAATCCCGTCCAATGCGTACCTCACCAGCCGGCGTAGTGTTTGACCAGGGGTTCCTGCTACTCGCTCTTGGCGGTCATACACGACCTCTGCTTGCTTGAATCCGACCCAGGCCCGCAGCCCGGGGAAAAAGCGGTGGCGCTCTTCCAGCCCGTTGATCGCCGCAACCGCCGGACGCGCCAAGAGGCCGAAGGTCCCCGTGTTGGCTTCGATCTTGAAATCACTCACCCGCTGAAACCAGCGGTGAAAGACGTTAAACCCTAAGCGGCGTAAGCCGGCTTCTTGCCGCGAGCGGCGCACCGCCAGCACCACTTCGGCACCCGCTTGCCATGCTTTTACCAATTCGGGGATCAGCTCGGGCGGGTCTTGCAGGTCGGCGTCCATCGTCACCACCGCATCGGCCAGTCCGGCTTGGGCCAGTCCGGCGGTCAGCGCGGGTTGGTGTCCAAAATTTCGCGACAAACACACCAGCCGTAACCGGGGTTCGAGTACGGCCGCCGCCGCCAGCATCGCGGCGGTGCGGTCGCGCGAGCCGTCGTCCACAAACACCACTTCCCAGCGCACCGTCTTCAGGCTGCCCAAAACCCGCTGCAGCCGCTCCAGCAATTCAGGTAAAACCGGCTCTTCGTTGAACACCGGTATGACGACGCACAGCAGCGGGGCGGTGGCGGAGGGTGGCGGTGTTTGGGGCTCGGGCATGCGAATAAATGGGGGGGGGGACGGTTTATACGGCCCCGGCGGCCGGTTCAGCGGTGGTGAAACTGAGGAGAATTCAGGGGATAATACAAGTCCGCGCCATGCTCTGAGGTAGTGCGGTGGAAATCGCAATCCCGTGCTGGGGCGGCCTGGCCGGTTTAAGAGTAGCGCAGACTTCCAGTCTGCTTTGCGACCGCGAGAAGAACCAATCGGAGCAGACTGGAAGTCCGCGCTACTTTACGGCACGTGCGTTGGTTTGCGCCCCCTTGCCCTCTGCCGAACCGGGCCTTGGCCGACTATTATTGGTACAGCCAGTATTTGCGCGTGGCCTGCTGGTAGGCGAGGGCCTTGACGTTCCACGCGGCCAGGTTGCCTCTGACGTCCACTCGCGCGCCGTCGCGTTTGAGCGCTTCCCACCAGGCGGTCGAGCCGACGTGGATGTTGAAACTGCGCATGCTTTTTGCGTCGATTTTAACAAAGGGGTTGGGCGGATCATAGCGGCAGGCCAGGCGCATGAGTTCGAAGCTCAACTGGGTGGGACGCCACGCGGCGTAATTGGTCACGTCCACGTACACCCCTTCCTTGGGTTTCCCGTCCAGGTCGGGCCCGGTGATTTTGCGGTAGCTGAGGCCGGCGATTTTGAGGGCCTTAAGGTCTTTGATGAGGCGGTCGGCGGTCACCCCTTTGAAGGAGATTCCACGGAATGGATACTGCGAGCCTATCCCGTGTTTGAAGCCGCTGTATTCACAGCCCAGACCGGTCATCGCATAGCCCATGACCGCGGGGAAATCGCGCACCATCGGGGATGTCGGGATAAACTTCAGGCCGGTCTCTGGCCAGATCATCGAACGTTTCCAGCCGCGCATGGGAATCACGGTAAGATTACCCTTGGCGCGGATCTTTTCGGAGACGGCGAGAACCCCGGGTTCACTGGCGGCCCAGCGTGCGAGTTCTCCCATGGTTAGGCCGTGAACGTAGGGCATTTGAAAGGCTCCCACGCCACTGAACCATTCGCGGTCAAGGATGGGGCCGTCCACCTTCAGGCCGCCAAGCGGGTTGGGGCGGTCGAGCACGATCACTTCAACGCCCGCCTCGAAACACGCGTCCATCGCGTAGCGCATCACCACGTTGTAGGTGTAGGAACGCACCCCGATGTCCTGCAGGTCGATGACGAGGGCATCGATGGTTTTGAGCTGGGCGGTGGTGGGCTTGCGGTTTTTGCCGTGCAACGAGTAGACCGGTAACTTGGTCGCGGAATCGATGGAGTCCTCGATGTTAACCGAGGCTTTCACCTCGCCGCTCAGGCTGTGTTCGGGGGAGAACAGGCAGACAAATTTGGTTTTGGGCGCGCGCCGTAAAACCGTGATGGTGCTCTCACCGCGGCGGTTGACGCCGGCGGGGTGGGTGAGCAGGCCGATGCGTTTGCCGGCAATGGCGCGAAAGCCGGTGGACTCCAGCACGTCGACCCCGAGCATGACGGGGAATTCGATAACGGGTTTGGCGGCCACGGGGGGCGTTGCCGGTTTAGGGGCAACAGCGGCGGGCGCGGAAGCTGGCGCTGCGGCGGGTTTGGCGGGGGCTGCGACGTCGGGGGCGCGTTGGGGCTTTGGTTGGGCCTGGGCCTTGTTCGATGAACAGCCGGCCAGCCCGATCAGGGTGGCGGCGAGTGCCAGCAGCAGCGTTGCAGAAAGGGAGCGAGGGAGTCGGGACATGCGCAGGAAGGAGAGTTTAACCGAGGGTGGAGTGGGTCGAGGCGGAATCCTGCCGAGGGCCGTTAATGCGGGCCGACGTAGGCAAAGCGGGGCAAAGTTTGGCCGTTGATTTCAACGGTTTCCATGAACATGGCGCGGGGCCGTATCCATAGGCTGAAGTCGCCGTAGAGCATGCGATAGACAACCAGTTCCTCAGTCGTTTCGGAGTGGCGCGCGACCCCGAGCACGAGGTACGGGTTGCCCTTGTAGTGGCGGTAGCGGCCGGGGCGGGGGCCGTCGGGGTGCTCGGCAAGCGGGGGAATGGCGGTGGGGGAAAGCGCGGACATGCGTTGAGTTTCAATCGGGTTGGGGCGAGAAAACAAAGCCTCGAAAAGCGCGGCACCCGATTTTTCCGGTTTTGGGCGGTTGGCGGAGCCTCAGCGTGTTTTCTGGGAAACTGTAGCCATACCGGAATCGGATTTTTAGCCGCAAAAGAACGCAAGGATCGCAAAGAAAAGATTTAATCTGATTCCTCTTTGCGCTCTCTGCGTTCTTTTTTCGGCAGGCGTTGGGGAGCTAAAGTTTTACCGCTGCTGTACGGATAGCAGGGGAAATGTCTCCCCTCGCTGAAGGATTTTGGTGATGAGCTCAAGGATCTGCCGCGCAATTATCAGCG
>JBIIMH010000306.1:0-3451 GCA_044338095.1 Rariglobus sp.
CGCCCGCTCCAGTTACTGGCAAGTGCGGAAAACGCGGTGGCATCACAGTTTCGAGTGCCCTTGAGCATGAGCTGTTCAGGGATTCCCATAACAACCATCCGCGTCTCGTCCCGACCTCGTGCTCACGCACGAAGCCACGTCTGCGTGTGGCCTTGAGCGTGAGCTCACGGATTGCGTTAAAACCCGACTCGGAAAACGCGGACATTTGAGTGTTGGTTTGCCTCGCTCGGTGTGCTCCTTAATCGAGGTGCCAAAAATTTTGTTTATCGGGGACATCGTGGGTAAACCAGGCAGGGAAATCCTGGCCGAGCGGCTGTTGCGCCTGCGCGCCGAGCTGAAGCTCGATGTCGTCATCGCCAATGGCGAAAACGTCGCCGCCGGTTCCGGAATAACCGGTTCCTTGGCCAAGGTGCTACTCGCCACCGGCATCGACGCACTCACCCTAGGAGACCATGTGTGGGATCAACGCGGTTGGGATGACGATATCGACGATTTCCCCACCGTTTGCCGCCCCGCGAATTTGCCGGTCTCATGCCCCGGCGCCGACCATGTGATCCTTGAGGTGAAGGGTTTTAAACTGGCCGTTTTTACCGTCCTCGGTCGCACCTTTATGGGCATGAAGGCGGATTGCCCGTTCTTGGTTGCCGATTCCATGTTCAAGAAACTGGAGGGCAAGGCGGACGCCGTGTTGGTGGAAATCCACGCCGAGGCCACCAGTGAGAAAATCGCCTTGGGTTGGCATCTCGACGGGCGCGCAGTGGCGGTGCTGGGCACGCACACTCACGTGCCTACGGCCGACGCCTGCGTGCTGCCCAAGGGCACGGGCTTTATGTGCGACGTCGGCATGACCGGACCGTATGCCTCGGTGCTGGGCCGGGAAGTTGCCCCGGTGCTGTCGCGCTTTATCGACGGCATGCCCAAACGCTTCGAAGTCGCCGAGGGCGACGTGCGCATTTCGGGCGCCTTGGTGGACTATGACGAGGTCGCCAAACGCACTCGCAGCGTCGAGCTGATCACGGTGCGCCGCGCTGGCGGACGGTGAATAAAAAAGGCGGGCCGATTCGGCCCGCCTTTTTTTTGGTGTGGGTTGGATCGGGATCTCGGCACCCAGTTACGGGCGAAACCGTCCCTTTCGTGCGCTCAGTTATGCACCACGCCGGCTTCCTCGTACATACCGAGGCGGCGGTAGCGCTCGTAGCGCAGGTCGAGCAGGTCATCGGCTTTAAGCGCACGCAGGTCGTTGAGGTGTTTTTGCAACGCGTAGCGGAGCATCGAGGCGGCTTTCTCGTAGTCGTTGTGCGCACCGCCGAAGGGCTCGGCGATGACCTCGTCGACCACGCCCAGCTTTTCGAGCTGGTCTGCGTTGATCTTCAGCGCCTCGGCCGCTTTGGCCGCAGCAGTGGGGTCTTTCCAAAGAATCGCCGCGCAGCCTTCAGGCGAGATCACCGAATAGTAGCTGTTCTCAAAAATGAGCACCCGGTCGGTCACGCCGATGCCCAGCGCGCCACCGGATCCGCCTTCGCCCACGACGATCGAGATCGACGGGACTCGCAGCATCGCCATTTCGCGCAGGTTAACGGCGATGGCTTCGGAAACATGGCGCTCCTCCGAACCGAGCCCGGGATACGCTCCGGGAGTGTCGATAAAGGTGATGACCGGCAGGCCGAACTTTTCGGCTGTTTTCATCAGGCGGAGCGCCTTGCGATAACCCTCGGGCTGGGCCATGCCGAAGTTGCGCGCGATTTTCTCCTTGGTGTCGCGGCCCTTTTGCTGGGCGATGATCATGACGGCTTCACCGTTAAAAAAGGCGGTCCCGCCGATCAGCGCGCGGTCGTCGTTGAATTGGCGATCACCGTGGAGCTCAGTGAAGTTCTCACAGATCAAGTTCACGTAATCGAGCGCGTAGGGGCGCTTCGGATGACGGGCGATTTGCACCTTCTGCCATGGGGTGAGACCGGAGTAGATTTCGCGTTGGGTGGAGGAGATTTTACGCTCAATGGCTGCAATCTCCTTGGCCACATCGAGGTTGTTCTCAAGCGACTGCTGACTGAGTTGCTCCAGCTGTACGCTGAGCTCACGCAAGGGCTTTTCAAACTCGAGGGTGTAGACGGGTTTTTCCATGTGAAGCCGGGGAGGGTAGGGGGTTGGCTCGGCGCGTGTCAATTGGCGGTGTGCGCGAGGGCAATGGTGCTACTGCACCCCGCCTTGGTGCGCCTCGGGGTTTTTAAGCTGGTCCTTCCAGCTGAGAATTTTTGCCTGCGCGCCGTATTTTTCAGCGGTGGGCTTGTCGCCTTTTTCCATCCAGATGCGCGAGAGTGTGGTGTTGATAAACAGATCGTCGGGCCGGACTGCATGGCCTTGCTCGGCTGCGTGCAAGGCGTCGTCAAAGCGGCGCAGGCTGAACAGGATCTCGGCGAGCGCGTGCCAGGCCTCGAAGCAGCTGGGGGCGGTGGCGGTGACACGGGCGAGTTTGGCTAGGGCGGTATCGGTCTCGCCCATGGTGAAATCAAAGGTGGCGTCTTCGATGAGCGTTTGCAGGTCGGCTTCGGTCATGGTGGCAAAAAAGGTTTTACGTTGGCGCAGGTCGGGCCGGGCGCAAGGTTGCGCGTGCAGAAGCTTACCGTAACGTTTTCGCCCCGCGCAGGGTTTCAAACCAGGCCGGCGGTGCGGAAACTATAAAATCCGAGGCCGCACGGATCGGCCCCCGCTTGGCCAATAATAAGGTGGTCGAGTAGGGCGATGTCCACCGCGTGACTGGCCTCGCGCAATTGCCGGGTCATGCGGATGTCCGCAGCACTGGGTGCGGGGTCGCCCGAGGGGTGATTGTGGGCGCAGAGCACGGCGGAGGCCGACTCCTTGATCGCTTCGCGAAACACTTCACGCGGGTGCGCAAGGGTATTGGTTGCGGTGCCGGAGGTGATCTCTGTGCATTTGAGCAGTCGGTTGCGCCGGTTAAGGCTCAAAACCCAGAATTTTTCGACGACAAGGCCGTGGGTTAAAGGGCGGATGAATTCGGCGGCTTGTTGCGCGGTGTCGAGCAGCGGTTGGAGTGGCGGGTTGCCCGTCTGGCAGAGGACGCGGCGGGCGATTTCCATGACGGTAATGAGTTGGAGTGCTTTGATCCGGCCGATGCCCTTGAGCTTTTTGAAGTCGGTCTCACGCCAAGCGATGAGTCCGGCCAGTGACCCGGCGTCGGCAATCAGGCGATGGGAGAGCGTGAGCACGTCGTGGCCCTGGGTGCCGCTGCGCAGGAGCATGGCGAGCAGTTCGCTGTCGCTGAGCGCGGTGGCCCCGAGTTTTTCCAGGCGCTCCTGGGGGCGGTCGCCGACGGCGAGAGTTTGCAGGCGGTTGGTGGCAAGCGGCGGTGGCGCGGGTGGCGTGAGCGCGGGCTGAGCCGCGAGCGTGGGCGCGAGGGTGGGAGCGAGCGGGGCAGCAAAAGGGTTTAACAGGT
>JBIIMH010000307.1:0-3448 GCA_044338095.1 Rariglobus sp.
GGCTGTAGCGCTGCGTTTACGGGGATTCTCGCCGGCGGCTTACGGATTGAAGTAACGCGGTGGCAATTCGCTGGCCGTTGGCGCTGCGAACCCGCATGCACGCACTAGCTCAAACGAGTGTGCCGTGTGCGACGACACGGGGGAGACCGAGGACGAGCTGGATGGGCGTTCCTGCGGCTGCTGGGCAGTTTACTTAACCGCCGCCCAAACGCGCTGCACGTCCTCGTGTTCTTCGAGCGCCTGGAGGAACTCGCCAACATCGGCACGGTGCTCGTCGCTGAGTTCGGGGAACATTTTGGCCACGTAGCCGATTTCACTGGTGACGACCGTCCAGCCATTGGCGGACAACCACGTCGAGGCCGAGTGCACAGCGGTGCGCTCCGTATGGAAGCGGGCGCCGGTGGATTCGGCGGGAATATCGTCGTTTTGCGCGTGGCTGATCGCTTCGAAATCGTTGGCGCCCGCCTCGATGGCGGCGGCCTCCAAATCGGTGCCTGCGGCGAGTGTATGGGCTTCGACGATACCCACGTGTTCAAAGAGGAACTTGTTGCTGCCCGTCGTGCCGAGGATGCCTTTTTTGAAGAGCACGCGCATCTCGGGGGTGGTCCGTTGCACGTTGTCGGTGTAAACCTCCACGATGACCGGCACCTTGTGGGGCGCGTAGCCCTCGAACACGATGTGGTCCATGATCATTTTCTCACCGCCGATGCCCGCGCCCTTGTTGATGGCGCGTTCGATGACGTCGCGCGTGACACTGGCTTTTTTGGCCTTTTCGACGGCGGCGAAGAGTCGGGCGTTGGCAGCAATGTCGGCCCCACCGATTTTGGCGGCAACGGTGATTTCCTTCACCTGTTTGCCGACCATTTGACCCTTCTTGTTGTTAACAATCGCGCGTTTCGCGTGTAGCCATTGGCGTCCCATAATGCGGAAAGGGTTAAGTGGCTGGTCTGTCTTGGGCAATCACAGAAGTAGATGATGCGGATACTTGTTTTACCGCTTACTGTAGGTGATCAGGGAGCGTAATTGCAGCACTCGCCAGGTTTGAGCGAAACAAGTGAAAAGGCGTCTTCACTTCGCCTGCCTGCACGTATTGCGTGGGTGGCATGTCATCTCCCGTTGTCGCGGTCATCGATATTGGCTCCAACTCGATCAAAGTCCTGGTCGCTGCGCGCCGAGCGGAAGGTCGCCTTGAGGCGTTGAAAACCCGGACCATTGACGCGCGTATCAGTGCAGGGATCAGCCGCGCCGAGCCCAAATTAAGCGAAGGGGGCATGGCTCGCGGCCTTGCCGCAATCGTCGACTTGCTCGCCCTGGCTAAGCCCTTTACGCCAACGCACACGGTGCTGGTTGCCACCAGTGCAGTGCGCGATGCGCTTAATGGCCACGAATTCCAGTCGCGTGTGCTAGCGGCGACCGGTCACCCCATTCGCATCCTCACCGGGGATGAGGAGGCTGATCTAATTGGGCGTGGGCTAACCTGTGATCCTGAGTTGGGGCACCTGCGTGATTTTTATGTGTTCGATTTGGGCGGGGGGAGTTTGGAGTGCCTCGCCTTCCGCGATCGACGCATCGAGCAGGGCGTCAGCTTGCGCCTTGGCTGTGTGCGTATGACCGAGGCGTTCATTCAGCACCCGGCAGCCCCGTTGGATTCGGCTGAATGTGGTGCACTCGCGTTGCATGTTCGAGACACGCTTAAACAGTCAGGTTTTCGCTTTAATCTCCCGGGAGCAGAGGCTGTTTTTACTGGAGGGACCATGACCAGTGTGCGCCTGATGAACGGTGCATTACATGGAGTGGGTTTGGAGGACACCCCGGCGGTGGTCCTCGCCGCCACGTTGCACGCCCTTCTGGACGAAGTCGGCCCGAAGACTTTGGCGGAGCGTCGGCAAATGCCCGGCATGCCGGAGGCCAGGGCCGATGTGTTTCCAGCGGCGTTGGTCACGGCGGTCACCTTGGCGGATTTCGGGCTGTTTGAACGGTTCCATCACTCGCTCTACAACCTGCGCTGGGGGCTGGCTGCGCAGGCACTGGGCTGAGCGCGGTGTCGGCACGGGCAACTTTGCGCTGTTGGTGGATACGTCGATTCAGCCCTTGCCGACGGGTGAAACGCAGGCCCCAATCACCCCACGATGTCGTCGCCTTTACCTCCTTCTCCTGCTGAGTTGCTTGATACGGTTCGTGGTCATGCCGAGGTGGCCGAAGCCGCCTGGCGCTCGGGTGATCCCGCAAAGTTGAGTGATGGGTTACGCGCGTGTGACGAAGCGCTCACGAGTGTGCAGTCGGGGCTGGTGAAAACGGGCCCGGATGAGACGGTTGTGCTGCCGATCGCGCTCGCGGAGGTGGCCCAGCATGTGTGGTTGCAACGCGGGCACATGCTTGACGCTTTGGCCTCAATTCAGGGCGAGACGAAGTGGGTCGTGGAAGCGTTGCGCAGCTACGATCAGGCGATCGGTTTGGGCCAAAAGTTGTCCTCGGAGGTTGGCTTTATGGTGGTGGCGTGGATCAGCCGCGGCAAAGGGTTGCAGCGCCTGGGCTCCCCCGAGGCGCTCACCGAGGCGTTGCGCTGTTACGACGAGGCCATCGCGGTGGTCGGCGAGCCCAACGATGCGATGCCCTTTGAGCTGCGGAATAGTTTGGGCGCGGCCCTGATGGGGCGAGCAGGGTTGTTGCAGCGCAGTGGTGGTGCAGCCGGTTTGGGCGGCGCGCGGCAGGCGTTGGAGCAGGCGGTCGTTTGCCTGCAAGGGTGCGTGGAGCATCCCTTGGCGCGGCGGAACCTCGCCTCGGCTTTGACGAATCTCGGGCACGTCCGGCAGGAAGCCGGCGAAGTCGCCGCTGCGGTCGATGCGCAGGCGCAGGCACTGGCGATCATTGACGGGTTTTTGGCAACGGATCCGGAGGCCGTGAGGGTGGAGCGGGCGACGATTTTGCTCAATCTGGGGCAGGCCCAGTGCGCGGCCCACGACACGCCGGCGGGGTTGGCGAGCCTGCGTCTTGCGGTCACCAGTGCGGGTGTGCGCGCGGCGGCCGAACCCGCCGCTGCCGATACCGTTCTGCGTTCGCTGCATGCTCTCGCTGTTACCCTCGGCGCGCAGGTCGCCGCTGCGGCCCCCGCAGAGGCGGCCAGGGCCAGTTGGTTGGCGGAGGCCAGCGACGCGGTCGAGGATGGCCTCAAGTTGATCAACGGCTGGGGCGAGCGCGCGGGGTGGTTTGCCGCCATCGGCAACCGGCTCTTTGATTTCGGCGCGTGGTTTTACCGCACCCAGCAGCCGCAATTTCTCGGTGAGTTTCTCTTGGAGCACCTCGGCCAGGATCCAGAGCGTGCGCGGATCGCCGCCTCGGCCGTGCAGGCGACGCGGGAAGCGATCACGCAGCGTAGTTTTAGCGGTGTTACACACGATGGCATGGAGCGTGCGCTGGATGTGCTGCAGGCCATGAGTGAGGTTGAGGC
>JBIIMH010000351.1:0-3093 GCA_044338095.1 Rariglobus sp.
ACAGTGGTAATCGTTACAGAGCGGAGTAGCGATTCACCCATGACATCTTCGTCTTTGGCCCTTTCACAATGGGCTGTGTCGAATGCGACATCTCGCAAGCTCGTGAGTATCTGTTCGCGTAGGGCATCGCCAAGGGCGCCAAGATTGGCGTAATAGTCGTCATCCTGTCCGACTGAAAAAAAGACTTCAGCCAACTCGTCGAAGACATGCGGCACATCTGGTTTGCGATGACCTGCGGGTAGCTCCACTGCGAAGGGGTGCGGCTTTAGTCCGCACTGCCCGATTTTAATTTGGCCTATGCCGTGATGCTGACCCACGTCGTCAATTACGGTTAGGTAAAACTGGGTGCAATATTTACCCCAGTCATCCCAATCGTCGCGATTCAAATAGGCAACCGCACCCTTGGCTTTAGAAGGAACGGAGACGCCTTTTCCGATAACATGGAATCGCATAGTATTCGTAATTATCTAGTTCTTGTCGGATAACTTATCATAGCTTTGATTACAGGGCACCGGAGAAGGCGCGGGCGAGCAGGGACTGGTCGAGGCGGTCAATGGCTGCCACGGCGGCGGCCTGCGCCGTCGCCACCGCGTCCAGCCGGGCGAAGGCCGCGCTCAGACGGCGCACGATCTCGTGTTGCTCGGCCAGCGGCGGCAGCGGGATGCCGATAGTCGCAAAGCGACCGAGACTGACCTTTTGCTGAGCAACACCCACGGAAATCTCGTCTATCTGGCGACGTACAAAATCGCTGCGTAATGCTTGGCATAAATATGCACCGCTCGTAATTGAGGCTTCGGCGCGCAATCGAATGCAGTCCGCTGTTATTATGCCATCGGGACGGTTTTCAGGGTACACCGAAGTATCTCCCGGAGGCTCTCCCATCTTCGTGACCAAGAGGTCGCCAGCGGTCACACGATGCGCCTGAAGATCAGCGGCTTTTTCCGGGCTAATATATTTTGAGGATGCCCCTCCAAATCGACCGCTCTTCACGTCTCTTACAAAAATGAGGGGCGTCCCAGTATCTTGATAATCGGAGACTTTTAAATCACTGCCGAACGGTCCAATGCCAAGTGAATATTTCTCAGCGGAAGCCACCTGCTCGGGACTCGCTAAAAACCATGTATTTGGACGTCCATCAAAGGTAGAAAGCGCGGGAAGTGAAGGCTCCTTATAGTTTTTCGGGGATCTATTCGGATGGGTTTTTATCCATCGATTAAACCGATGAGCTAAGTAGGTTTTCATCTCGATTTCGGCCGAGTACCCTTGGTTTTCCTCGCGCCAATCGGCGGTGAGCTCGCCGCGGAAGGCGGCGGCGAGCAGGGACTGGCGGGCTTGGGCCAGTTGGGTGGGGACCGCCGCTAACTTCGCCCGCGCTCGCCGGCTCCGCGCTTCCAGCGCTTCCAGCCGCGCCACGATCCGGCGTTGCTCCGCCAAAGGCGGAAGGGCGATGGGGATCTCTTTTAGATAAGATGGCTTGAGGTTATTGATGTTAACCCCAGCCGATTTTTCGGAGATGTATTTCCTGTAATCAGGTGTACGAAAAAACCAGCGTAACCAGTCGGTGTGCTCAACGGCTAGGGGACGAATCACCGCACAAAAAGCACCAAACGACATCCTGGATTCTGATCGTTCAACAAAGCCAACTTTTCCAACTAACGATTTCGATCCGGAAGACATGGCTATAACGAGATCGCCTGCTTTTAGCTTTTGCTGATCCGATACGCACGTATCGGGCACGTAAACTAGATCATCGTGGTTCAGTCGGCTGTCTTGAATATTACCCGCACGAAGGATCGCAATTCGGTCTTCTGCTGGCCCTTCGGCTACATCGCCCTTACCGTAAGTTACGCCTCGCACGACTTCGAAAAGTTGTTCGCCTAGAACATTCACCCAACCCTCCGGCAGGGTTTCGGAGGCAGACTGGAAGTCTGCGCTACTGTTAATTCCAAGTCGGCTCATTGCGCCAACTCCCGCTCCAGTTCTTGCAGTTCGTCGATCGCTTCGCGGAGGTTTTCCAGGGCACCGGCGACCAAGACTTCGGGCGCGGGCAGATCATCATGATGCGTGCTGTCGTCGTCGCGCAGCCAGCTGAGGTCGAGGTTTTCACCCCGGGCTCGGATTTGCTCGCGGGTGAAGCACCGGAAACGTCCGGTCTCGCCGGTGTCGTGGCGGGCGGAGCGGCCGTGGGCATCGGCCCCGAAGGCGGTTTCGAACTCGGCAAAATGGGCGCGGGTCAGCGGGGTGCGTTTGCCAAAGGCGGGCATGTTGGTGCGCAGGTCGTACACCCACACGTCCTGGGTGCCGCCGGTGTCGGCGCTGTGCCGCTCAAAAAAGAGCACGTTGGTCTTCACGCCCTGGGCATAAAAAATCCCGGTGGGCAGGCGGAGAATCGTATGCAGGCGGCACTTGTCCATGAGGTCGGCGCGGATCTGGGCACCGGTGTTGTCCTCAAACAACACGTTGTCGGGGAGGACGACGGCGGCGCGGCCACCGGCGGGCTTTTTGGCCGAGGGTTTGCGCAGGCTGCGGTAGATGTGTTGGAGGAAGGCGAGCTGCTTGTTGCTGGTGGGACAGGTAAAGTCGTCGCGGGAGGGCAGACCGCCGCCCTTTTTGGTGCCGAAGGGCGGGTTGGAGAGGATGAGGTCGGCGTCGCGGAGCTGTTTACCGGCTTCGCCGAGGGTGTCGCCGAGCATGAGGGGGCTGTGCAGGTCGTGCAGCAGGCCGTTCATGAGGGCGAGGCGGTGGGTGTCGGGCACCAGTTCCATGCCTTGCAGAGCGACGTCGCGCTGGAATTCCTGCTGGGCGGTGGTGAGGTCGAAGAGGTTGTCGGTGCGCTCTTTAATGAAGCGGTCAGCCATGATGAGGAAGCCGATGGTGCCGCAGGCGGGGTCCTGGATGACTTCGCCGGGCTGGGGCTGCATCACCGAGACGATGCTTTCGATGAGCGGGCGGGGGGTGAAATACTGGCCGGCGCCGGACTTGGTTTCGGTGGCGTTCTTTTCGAGCAGGCCTTCGTAGAGGTCGCCGAGGCCCTCCTGGCGGGCGGAGTACCAGTCGAGGGCGTTGATGTCGGTGACGAGTTTGTGGAGGTGG
>JBIIMH010000308.1:0-3442 GCA_044338095.1 Rariglobus sp.
GTCAATTTCAGCAAATAGGGCGGGTCAGGCTGGGCGGTTGTCTTTGGATGTTAGTTCAGGGTGGTTGATTCAGGGGGAACAGTCAGGCAGCAAGCTGGGTTTTGTGGAGATCGGCGAGCGCTTCGTCCTCCGTAATCCTACCGATGCCGTGCTCAGGTCCGTCCGAAAGCACGTCGATGCCTTTTCCACGCAGGCGCTCATTCTCTCCCGTCATCGTCCGCCGGAGTGGATGCAGTTTCAGGCCAATGGCTGGGATCACGCGATGAAAATGACCGGCAAACCCATCCTTATCGTGGACTGGGCCGCGCCTTTCAGTCGCGGGCGGCTTTCGAAACCGAGCGAAGCCCCGCCAA
Organism: Rariglobus sp.; assembly: GCA_044338095.1. GTDB lineage: Bacteria > Verrucomicrobiota > Verrucomicrobiia > Opitutales > Opitutaceae > Rariglobus. The sequence goes on from JBIIMH010000308.1 coordinate 354, forward strand.
GACCGAAGCCGAAGCCGTCGAGGACTCCGCGAAGTAGCTCACCGCCGCGCTCGCGCATCCCGGCCTCGGCGGCGCGGTCGATGGCGAAGGCAGCTACTCCTGGGGCGGCGCGAACGGCACGCAGTTCGTCGTGGACCGCAGCAAACAGACCTACACGCTCTTCATTGCGCAGACGCAACACTAACAAAGCGTCCACCTATCCCGCCTTCCTCGCCCTCGCGAACGAAGACTGCGGACTCACCGCCCCCGCGATGCCCATGACCGGCACGCCCGGCAAACCGGCCGCTGGTGGTGCAGGCGGTCCCTTCCAGCAACGCGACTCCAACAAGGACGGCAAACTCAGCCGCGACGAACTCCCCGCCGCGCTCTTCGACATCCCCATCACCAGCTACATGGCGCACATGCACATCTGGGGAAGGGCCTTCAACTACGAAGTCATTTACGCCGACGACAAAACCGACATCCCGCTCGACACCCCCCGCTACGACTTCAACCACGACGCCAATGACGACGCCGAACGCATCCGCGCGCGGCTCATTAGCCTCCATTCCAGCTTCACCCCACACAAAACCCAATTCTCCTCCGGTTCTTGCCCTTTTTCCCCGCGTGTTCAGCCCTCGCCAGCTTAACCTTCCTGATCTCCTTCTCCAATATCTCCTGCGTCACCTTCCACCGCTCCGGGTTCTGGTCCGTGCTGCCCGCATAGATCGCATTGAGGCACACATTGAGAATGTCCCCGCCGCTGAGGCCGCGCGATAGCTCCGCGAGAACGCCCCCGATCCCGCGCCACGTCCAGGGCCAACTCGACCCGGCCCACTCAAATCCAATTGCGGCGCGATCTTGCGCTTGTGGTTGGGCGCAGAGCTGGGAAATAATGGGCTCATGCGCCCCTCAACATCCGGTCTCCCACTGATCGCCGTCAGCATGGCTGTTTTCGCGGGCACTTCGTTGTCAGCGCAGCAGACAGCGGACAACCCGGCGACGGCGGTTTCCTTTGGTACGGTGCCGCTGGCGGGCGTGGGGGTGATCGGGGGCTACAAGGAGCGGGGAGATACGGACCCGGAGAATACGCAGGCGAAGATCAGCACGAGTTCCAGCGGCTACGGGTGGGATTATCGGAATCGGAGCCTCGTCATGGATATGGGCATCAAGAAGACGGTGAACCGCATCGTGTTGCTCGACACGCTGAAAGACGATGAGGGCACGGCGTCGAACCTCGCGCCAGATGGCGTGCGCATTTATGTGAGCGATGACAATCGGCGCTTCACACGTTATGCGCAGGAGTTCGATATGTCGGTCAAAAGCGGTGACGGCCTGACGTGCGATGACAAGCCGGTGTTCGATGTCCTCACGCTCGACAAGCTGGTCATCCGCGCTCGCTATATCAAGCTGCACACGACGTATGGCGGCGACTCCAGCAACTTCGTGCTTGGCAACATCCAGACCGGCATTCAGGTCTTCCAACTCGCCAGCGAGCACTTCGAGATTCGCGACCTCCAGACGGAGCATCGAATCCTGACCTGGGGCGCCAACCAAGTCTATGCCAATCTGGCCGTGCCCAAAGGAAGTCGTGCGCGGCTCGCTCTCGCGTTGTCAGATGGCACGCAGGTCAGCAACGAGCATTCGTGCGCCGTAGTGTCCGGCCAGCAGTCGGTGGATTATCCAGTGACCTCGCTCAAACCAGGCAGCTATGAGTTGATCGGCAAGCTCCATTCTGAAGATGGAACGGTGGAGGCAGAAACGCGATGGCCACTGAAAATCTTCCGCAAGCTGATCCTCGGACACGACACCGCATCCTCCGACGGAGCCAAGGCCGAGCGTCCAGCCGCAGGCGAACTCTTCCTGATCAACGACTTTGAACCATTGCTCACTGAGGCGCAGAGTGCCTTCGCGAACTACAAGAGCCGCATCACGGGCAGGCCAAAGTCGCTCGCTCTTTTGAAAAATACGCCGTCCAAGGTTCTGCTGCCTGCTTGTGGGCAATGCGCGATCTATCTCGGTCTGCTTGGCAGTGGCGGCGGTGTCACGGTGCAGCTCAATGGCGATCCGCAACGCAAGACGTTTCTGCCCGGCAGCGATCCCTTGGAAGAGATCGCCAGCGTCACCGGAAAGCGCCCGTCGCACGCTCGTCATGATGGCGAGGTGATCCGCGAAGTGTTCGTCCGCTATGCCGAGTTGAAAGGCCAGAGCATCACCCTCACGCCCAGCGATCCCGTGGAGCAGACAAGCCTAGCCTTCATCAAGATCATGAGCCTCACGCCTCAGCAGATTGAACTGGTCAGCGGCCAGCGCGACGTCTCCGCAGGCAAACGCTACATCTACACCGAGGACGGTTATCAAAACTGGAGCGAGCGCGACATTGCGAAGGACGTGGGCAAGTTCGTAGGGCATGCCGAAGTGGAGGCTTACAGTTGGGGCATCGGCGGCAGCGCCATGTATTACCCCACGAAGATCGGCAGCGTGCTCGGCGAACAAAACATCTTTCCACGCGTACTCGATCAAACCTATGTCGAGAGCCTGCGCACGCGCATCGAAGCCGGACAAACGCCCATCGGCATGGCAGTGACAGCGGCGCATCAAAACGGCAGCAAAGTGTATGCACTCTACCGCATGAACGCGGAGTATGGCCCGCCCTACGACGACCTCTTCAACTCCCGCTTCTGGCGCGAAAACCCGCAGTTCCGCATCGTCACCAACCCCGAGGGCCAGACGAATACGCTCCTCAGCTACGCCTTCCCCGAGGTGAGGAAATACAAGCTCGACATCCTGCGCGAGGCCATCCAGACCTACGACGTGGACGGTCTGCAATTGGATTTCCTTCGGAACCCGCCCTTCTTCGGCTACGAGCGCCCCTTGGCCGAAGGGTTCAAGAAGGAATTCGGGCGCGACATCCTCGCCCGCGATTTCAAACCCGATGCGACATGGTTCAAATACCGCGCTCGTTTCATGACCGAGTTCATGCGCGACTTGCGCCTCATTTTGAAAGAGGAAGGAGCCAGGAAAGGCAAATCCCTGTGGCTCGGTGTCCGCGTGGATTGGAGCGATTACCTGCGCCAGGGCCTTGATGTCGAAAAGTGGATCAAAGAAGG
>JBIIMH010000014.1:0-12347 GCA_044338095.1 Rariglobus sp.
GCGAATTTTGGCGTGGTCCTGGTCGGTATCCGCCAAAAATAAAATGGAGGCGTTGAAAGTAGCGCAGACGTCCAGTCTGCTCGGCTTGCAAAAGCAGGCAGGAAGCCTGCGCTACTTTTAACGCCTCCGGATCCGGGTTAGATTTCAACGCCCGTACTCGATAATTAGATCCGCACGGCTCTCGCTCCTCCGCAGCTGGATCAATTTCCCGTTAGCTCCCCTCACCTTCCCCCTCCTCCAATCCCCCCGTCATCGATCAGCCGCATACCCGCCTGCCGTTCGAGCACACCATTTGTTTATCCCAGTGCTGGAATTAATTTCAAAAAAGGCGGCGGTGCCGATTCGTGAAGTCGACGAGATGGAGCAGCTGTTTTCTTGGGGCACCCACAATGACAATAGCCTGATTGTTAAGCTGCCGCCGGACTGCACCGGGCTTCATTCGTGAAAATGAAGCCCGCCGGGTTTATCGAAGCCCCGGTGAACTTAGGCGCGGGCGACTTTGGCGTAGGTCTCTTGGAGCGCGCGGGCCGAGCTTTGCAGGCCTTGGAGTTCCTTCGGCCAGAGCTCGATCTCGATGTGCGAGAGCGCGCCGCCACGGCCGACCAGCGTGGGCACGCTGATGGCAACATTACGCAGGCCGTAAGCGCCCTGCTGCAGCGACGAGACCGGGAGCACTGTGCGCTTGTTCAAAGCGATGGCGTGCACGACCTCGGCGATCGTAAGACCCACGGCCCAGCCAGCACCGCCTTTACGACGGATCACCTCGGCGCCACTGCCCTTGGTGCGCTCGAAAATCTGCGTCTGGAAATTAGCCGTGCAGCCGGCGACTTTCGTCAGTGGCAGGCCGGCGTAACCAGCCGACGACCAGACCGGGATCATCGTGTCGCCGTGCTCACCGAGGATGAGCGCCTCAACCTGAGTCGGGGACAGCTTCAGGTCCTCAGCGATGAGCGAGCGGAAGCGCGCGGTGTCGAGCATGGTGCCGAGACCGATCACCTGCTGCCAGGGAAGCCCGAGCTTGGCCTGCGCGAGCTGGGTGAGGATATCGACGGGATTGGAGACAACAAAAACGATGGCGTCCTTGCGCAGGCCGGCCTTGGCGATGTCGGCGATGATCTGGGAAAACAGCGCGACGTTGCGGTTGATCAAATCGAGGCGGGACTCGTCCGGCTTGCGGCGCAGGCCGGCGGTGATGACGAACATGTCGCTGTCCTTGGCCTGGTCGTAGCCGCCCGCGTAGATGCGCTGGCCACCCACGGCGGAACTGCCGTGCATGAGGTCGAGGGCCTCGCCGGCCGCGAGATCGGCGTTGGCGTCAATGATTTGAATTTCCGAGACGATGCCGGCGCATTGAAGGGCGAACGCGGCATTGGAACCGACGCGGCCACCGCCGCCAATAATGGAAACTTTCATTAATAGGAGATCGTTTGGGTTTTCGAAAAAGAGAGCGCTAAGGCTGACGGAGCGATTAGCCCTTCATCTTGGCCATGATCTGCGTGGTGATTTGCTGCACCATCGCCTCGACTGCGGGATCGGCGGAGGGAGCGGCCGACGCGGCATCAGGATTGGCGGGGGAGTGGCAGACGACGCCGGGACGGAATTCCGAGTTGTCGCACAGCTCGCATTCCTTGAGGCCGTCGCGGTTATCCGGCATGCCAAGCGATTTGCGAATCCTGACGAATTCCTTGGCCTTGTTGCCACCCACGCCTTCACCGAGTTCGCCACCGAGTTGGGAGGCGACCCAGATGGTTTTGCAGTAGGCATCGGCATTTTCCATCTTCCAGTAGGCATCCTCGATGTCTTTGCCCCAGGTGATGACACCGTGGTTGAGCATGAGCACGCACTGGTTTTCCTTGCCGACTTCGCCGACGGTATCGGCGTTCTCGGGTGAACCGGGGGTCTGGTAGGGAGCAAGGGCGATCTTGCCGAGGAAAATGTCGGCCTCGGGAATCAAGCAGGTCGGGGGCTGCACGCGAGCGACGGCGAAGGCGGTGGCGTGGGGCGGGTGGGCATGGCAGCACGATTTGCAGAGCGGCTGGCGCTTCATGATCGCGAGGTGCGTCATGGCTTCGCTGGTACGCTTGCGGGCACCTGCGAGCTGTTTGCCGTCCATGTCGATGAGGGCGATGTCGGCGGGCTCCATAAAGCCCTTGGAGATGAGCGTGGGCGTACAGAGAACGAGGTTGTCACCGACGCGGACGGTCAAGTTGCCGCCGTTGCCATCGGTATAGTCTTTGGCCCACATGCGACGGCCGATGTCGCACATCCGGTCTTTGATGACCTTGATGGCAGGAGAATTAAAGAATGCCTGGATTTCGGCCGGGGTTTTGGCATCGGTGCCGGGAGTCCATTTGAACTCGTAGTCGGGCACGGTGGGCTCGACAGACTTGTTGGCGCAAGAGGCCGCAGGAGCGGAGGCGGGGCGGGGCAACACCGAGGCGCGGCTGCGCAGGGCGTCGCGAGCAGCGGGGGTAAGAATGGCATCGGCGGGCACTGGGGTGCCGTTGCTATACAGTTTTTCGATGTCCTGGGCGGTGATGACTTGGCGCATGGAGGAGGGGAGTTGTGGATTGAAAATTGGACGGGGGAGGCCGGTTAAGCGGCGGGAGGAGTGTAATAAAGCCGGTCGATAATCGCCGCGCAGAGGGCGTCGATCGCGATCGGTCGTGAGAACGGCGTGGTGGCTTCGCCGCCTTCGGTGTAGCCGATCACGTTGCCGAGACCGGCGCCCAGCTCGTCGTAAACGATGAGGCTGTTGCCCTTGGCGAGCGGGAGCATCGGAGCACCCGCAAACTGGGCCCGTGCGCAGGGCTGAACCACCAGCAGGCGGCCACCCTTCAGACCCGCGTCGGCGGTGTGCAGGGTGACAGTGCCGATGACATGGCCAAGTCGCATGGTGAACGGTTCGGGTTAGAGGTTAACGCTGCGCTGCGGCGGCGGGCGTGGGGCCATCGACGATCGCGATGACCAGGTTGCGGAGGGGGGAGCGCTCGTCGCGGACCACTCCGCGTACGGCACCGCCATCAGCAGTGAAAAGAACGTGTTGGTGCATTCCGGCCCCCAACGGATCGACGGCCAAAACGGGCGGACCGTCGTCCTGGCCATCGGCGCCGAGCGGCTGGCAGATGACGGTGCACACCCCGCGCATGCTCGGATAGCAGGCGCTGGCAATTGCGTTCCCGTCAATGCGTGCCAGTTGCATCGGCGAGTCTCAGTAAGTCCGGAGGTTATCCACCATCGCGCAACGACGGGTGCGGGTGAAGGTGCGCGGGGTCGCGATACCTTCGCCGGTGGTCGTGGCAATGGAGTAGTTGAGGTAACCTTCGCCACCGAGACCGAGGCCGGCGACGCTCGGGCCGTTCTTGACGAACAGCGTGGTGTCTAGGGCGCGGGCCATCTCGGTCATGTGCTCGACGTTGAGCGAATGGATAACCGCAGAGTGCTTGTAATTGTGCTCGCTCTTGATGGCGGCGGCGACGGCGTCCTCGAAGTTTTTGACGCGGACAACCGGGATCATCGGCATCATCTGCTCTTCCATGACGAAGGCGTGATCAACGTCGGTCTCGGCGAAGAGGATCGGCGTTTCGGCGTGGACGGAGGCGCCAGCGTGCTGGGCGAGCACAGCGGCATCGGCACCGACCAGCTTGCGATTGAGCACCGGGTGCGAGCAACCGCCGGCGTCTTTGCCGGGGGCGAAAGCGGCCGAGGTGAGACGGGCGAGCTGCGGGGCGGTGAGTTTGGCGGCGCCGGCAGCGGCGAGCTCGTTCATGAAACGCTCGGCGACGTGCTCGAGCACGAAGACCTGTTTCTCACCGACGCAAAGGAGGTTGTTGTCGTAACCGCCACCCTTGATGACGTCGGCGGCGGCCTTGGCCAAGTTACCGGTGCCATCGACGACGACCGGGGGATTGCCCGGGCCGGCACAGACGGCGCGTTTGCCGGACTTCATGGCGGCAGCGACGACGGCAGGGCCGCCAGTGACGCAGAGCATGCGCACGTTTTCATTCACGCAGAGTTCATTGAACGACTCGATGGACGGCTCGGCGATCGTGCAGATCAGATGCTCGATACCGATGGCGGCAAAGATAGCCTCGTTGAAGGCGCGCACAGCAACGGCAGCGCAACGAGCGCCACCTGGGTGGGGATTAAAAACGATGGCGTTACCGGCGGCGACCATGCTCACGATGTTACCGGAGATGGTGGGCACGGAATGGGTGACCGGGGTGATAGCGCCGATCACGCCAAACGGGGCGCATTCTTCCAGCGTGATGCCGTGGTCGCCGGACATCGCGTAGGGACGCAGCCACTCGATGCCGGGAACCAGTTTAACGATCTGGAGCTTTTCGATCTTGTGGGCGAGGCGCCCGATCTTGGTCTCCTCGAACTCCAGTTTACCCCACTCCTCGGCGCGGGCTTCGCAGATGCCCTTGACCAGCTCGATGACCTTAACGCGGCCGGCCATGCCCTTTTCTTGGAGCTGGCGGAAGGCGCCATTGGCAGCCGAACAAGCGGCGGCGACGTCGGTGAAGACACCGAAGCGCGATACGCGGCGGGGAGCGGCAGCGGGAGCGGCACACGTCGGCGCGGTGGCGCCGTTACGATTAAGTCCACGAATGACTTCGTCGACGATGGCGCGCAGGGAGGGTTCGTCTAGGGTAAGCGAATTGCTCATGGTTGGTTAACCGTTGGCAGATGGATAGATTTTCTTGTTCAAGACATCGACGGTATCGACGATCCCGATGACGGCGGCGTCCACGGGGAGCGCCTTCATGCCAGCGGCGGCGCGTGCTGAACTGCCTTGGCAGAGCAGCACGACCTCATCGAGGCCCGCCCCGAGTGCATCGACCGCGACGATGGTGTTGGCACCGGGGCGAAACTGTCCGGGGTTGGCCTCGTCGATGAGGAGCGGGCGCAACAGGAGCAGTTTACTGCCGGTCATCGTCGCATCCTTTTTGGTGGCGACGATGGAGCCGATGACGCGGGCGAGGAACATGGGGTGGGTTCCGGTTTACTTCTTGGCGAGGGCGGCGGCGGGAGCGACGAACTTGGGGAGAATCCCGCCGACGTCACTGTGCGGGCGGGCGATCACTTGCACGGAGACGACTTCGCCGACGGTGCGGGCGGCTTGGGCGCCAGCATCAACCGCAGACTTCACGGCGGCGACATCACCGGTGACGATGGCTGTGACCAAGGCGTTGCCGACCTGCTTCATCGGGCAAACGAGGGTGACGTTGGCGGACTTGAGCATGGCGTCGGTGCCGGTAACGAGAGCGGTGAGACCGCGGGTTTCGAGAAGACCAAGGGCTTGTGACATGGGATTAGTTGGGTTGACGGAAGGTTATGGGTGTTGGGAAAAAGAACGGAAAGCGGAGTGACTCAGGCTTGAGTCGAGGTGATGAGGCGGCGGGTCTCGCGGGCGACAACGAGTTCTTCGTTGGTCGGAATGATCAGCACGCGGGTGCGGGAGGCGGCGGTGGCGAGGTTGATCTCGATCGGGGCGGCGTTGTTTACGGCGCTATCGAGCACCAGGCCCAGATCGCTCAGACCGGCGCAAACAGCCTCGCGGATCCAGCCGCTGTTTTCACCGATGCCGGCGGTGAAAACGAGGGCGTCGCAGCCGCCGAGTTCGAACCAGAAGGCACCGACCCAGTGGCGGATCGAGTGGACGAGCAGGTCAATCGCGACCTGGGCGCGTGCATTGCCGGCGAGGGCGGCTTCGCGGATCTCGCGCAGGTCGTTGCTCACGCCGGAGAGTCCGAGAAGGCCGGATTCTTTGGTGAGTTGGCGCTCAACCTCGGCGGTGGTCAGGTTGAGTTTTTTCTGGATGAAGGGAATGGCGGCGGAATCGAGATCGCCGACCCGGTTGTTCTGGGGCAGCCCGCTCTGCGGGCTCAGGCCCATGCTGGTGCCGATGGCGACGCCATTGCGGATACCAGTCACGGAGCTGGAGCCACCGAGGTGGCAGGAGATGACGCGCAGGGGCGAACCGGTTACGGGCTTCGGGCCGTCTTGATAAAGGCGCTGAACAATCGCGGCGACGTCGCTGCGACCGAGAAGCTCGGCTGAGCGTTCGGCGATGAACTTGTGGCTGGCACCGTGGAAACCGTAGCGGCGTACACCGGCGGCGAGCCAGGAATCAGGAACAGCGTAGCGGTTGGCGTACGCGGGCACCCATTGATAAAACGCTGTCTCGAAGAGCGCGACCAAGGGCACGCCGGGGAGCTTGGCGCGGAACTGGCGCATGCCGGCGGCGTAGGGCGGGTTGTGGGCGGGCGCGAGGTCGGCGGTGCCGAGCAGCGCCTGTTCAACGCGTTCGTCGGCCGGAAGGCAGCCGGTGACCTCGCCGCCTTGCACGGTCTTGAACCCGATGCCGTGAAGATCGCTCGCATCGCGCACATGGCCGGCCGCCCGCAACGTGGCGAGACAGTCGTCGATGGTGCTGCCGTAATCGGTCACGCGCTCGTAGCCGCCTTTGGCCAGGAGCAGCTCGGTGGAGCCGTCGAAGCGGAACAGGCGGTACTTAAACGAAGTGGAGCCGAGATTGGCGACGAGGATGTTCATGGGCAGGGGCAGACCGGCAAGGCGAGGCGGCGGGAGCTGACTTAGGCGGCGGGCGAATTGAGCCACTTGCCGAGGCCGGCCAGCTCGTCATGCGGACGAGGGATGACCTGCACGCTGATGATTTCGCCGATGCGCTTGCCGGCTTCGGCACCGGCTTCGACGGCGGCTTTGACGGCGGCGACATCGCCACGGAAGAAACCGGCGACATAACCGCTACCGACGGCCTCGTAGCCGGTCATGGTAACGTTGGCGGCCTTGAGGGCGGCGTCGGCGGATTCGATGAGGGTGATGAAGCCTTTGGCTTCAATGATACCGAGGGCAAGTTGGGCCATGGAGGTAAGTATTTTAAAAGTTAGGATTGGGTCCGGTGAGGATGCTTAGACGAGGCCGACTTGCTTGAGCAGTTCAGCGTGCGGGCGGGGGATGACGTGGGCGGCGACGAGTTCGCCGACGCGCTTGGCGGCTTCAGCGCCGGCCTCAACGGCGGCCTTGACGGAGCCGACATCGCCCTTGACGGCGACGGTGATGAGCCCGCCACCGATTTGGACGGTGCGAACGAGGGTAACGCTGGCGGCTTTGACCATGGCGTCGCTGGCTTCAACGGAGCCGATGTAGCCGCGGGTTTCGATTAATCCGATAGAATCATTCATGTTGGGTGGGAGTTGTTAGGTGATTGGAGTGAAACAGGGGGAAAATGAGAGTTACTTGACGAGCTCGACTGGCGTGTCGGCGCTCAAGGCGCAGGCGTTGGCTTCATCGGTGTCGATGTGCACCTCGAGTTTGAAGTCGGGGCTTTCGCGAACCAGCAACCGCTCGAAGGTGACGGCACAATCACCACCGACGCGCAGCTTCATGAAATCGCCGGCCTTTACCCCGTAGAATGCGGTGTCGGCAGGACTCATGTGCACGTGGGGGGCGGCGCGGATGACGCCTTCTTCGAGCTCAAGGAAACCAGCCGGGCCCATCAGCATGCATCCCGTAGTGCCTTTGATGTTACCTGATTGGCGGGTGGGGATGTCGAAACCCAGGGCAATCGAATCGGTGAGCGCCAGCTCGATCTGGTTAAAATCGCGGCATGGGCCAAGGATGCGAAGATTGGAAATGACCCGGCTGCGCGGCCCGATGAGCGTAACGCTCTCCTCGGCGGCAAACTGGTCTTTTTGGTAGAGCCACTTCTTGGGCGTGAGCTTGTGACCCTTGCCAAAAAGGGTCTCCACGGCCTGTGGGCTCAAGTGACAGTGGCGAGCACTCACATTGACCAGAAGCGGATTGGGCGCCTGCACCTGCTTTGGCGCACGCACACCGAGACGCTGATAGAGCGCGCGACGAACCTGGTGTTCGATTTCTGCGCGGTGGGGTTGAGGGGGTTGCAACATGAGGACGAGAATGCCTGTGAAGCTAAAACGGGACGGTTGAAACAGGACGGGGTGAAATGGAAAGTTTGACTGAATGTGAGAGCCAAAGCCGCCACCACCTGTAGCTCTTGAAACAAAGTGGCAGATATTGACCACTTCATGTCAACCCCATACTTGCCCATAATTGCGTCACCAACGACAAGACAGGGGGATAAAAACCAAAAAAGCAGCGCGCCCGTGCCAGGCCGGGGCTGGCAAGCACCGCCACTTCGGACACTCCCGCAGAGATTCGCACGAGCCCCCGGCGAACTGAACTCAGGCCACGCGCACGTCGATTTGTGTCTCGAACTCGGTGACCTCGTCCGGCCCCAAGAACTCCCTGGCCTCAGCAGCGGCAGTCAGCACCGTCAGCGAGCAGGCGGTCGCATGCCGGGCGATATCGGCGAGAGATGCGCCGCGCAATTGGGCCGCCACCACTCCAGCAACCATCGCATCGCCCGCACCCACCGTGCTGCCAACCTTCACTGCTGGCGGACGCGCCACCACGACTTCATCAGCCGTCACGAAACACGCCCCGTCGGCCCCACGCGAAACCACCACGAGCCGCACCCCGCCCGCCACCAACGCTCGCGCGGCCCCAATCACCGCAGCCTCAGTCGGCAGCGCTCTGCCGACCAGCACCTCCAACTCATGCTGGTTAGGTTTGATGATGTCAGGGGCGGCCAGCAGCGCGGTCCGCAACGCTTGGCCACTGGTGTCGACCACCGCAAGAATCCCGCGGGCCTTGAGCTGGAGGATAACTTCGGCGTAAAGCTCCGGGGCGACCCCGGGCGGTAAGCTTCCGGCCAGCACGCAACAACTCCCAGAATCTTCCAACCCGGCAAGTTGCGCCCGCAACGCCTCAAGATCGCCCCCCGATGGGGTGAGTCCGGGGAAATTTATATCGGTAGTCTCCCCCGCCAGCGGATCGAAAATCTTGATGCCCACGCGTGTCGCACCGTGCAGTCGCAGGCAGCGGTCCTCGATCCCGCGCCGGGCAAAAAAAGAGGTGAACACCGACGCGTTGTCCCGCCCCAAAAAACCCAAAGCCGTGACGCTGTGCCCGAGGGCGGCGAGCGTAGCGGCGACATTGATACCCTTGCCACCTGCTCGGTCATGGGCCTGCTCCACACGATTAACCGCCCCGACCCTGAAGCCCGTAATCCGCACTGTGCGGTCGATAGCCGGATTGAGCGTGAGCGTGAATATGGGCGCGGGCATGATCCCGACGATCTTCACGCGCCGTCGCCATGGCGAGCGCGTTGAGTCGCCAACTGTGGAGCGGCTCAAAATACCCGCGTGCGAACGCTCCGCCTGCTAGCCCCTGCGCTACGCCGATCCGGTTACCCGTACCACCCGCCGCTCCCGCCTCACTCCGCCACCACGAAGCCCTTGAGCGCATCGATCTCGATCCAGGTCTGTTGGGGCGGTTTTTTGTCGAGGATGAACACGGTGGTGGCCGCCAGATCGTTTTGGGCCCCGTCAAAAATCATCACACCAAGCTGCTCCCCGACAGGAACCTCGAAGACCACCCGCAGCTGGGTGGTTTCAGGCCGGTAAGGGGCGAGTATTCCCCTGCCCCGTTTTTGTGCGTAAGCGGCCTGCGCCGGTGTCGCCTCGACGATCTGCCGTATCGCCAGACGCTTAACCGTGTCCGTCAACGGGAACGGCCATGCCACTTTGGGGCGCATGGCAACCGCCTGAGCTTCACCTGCCAGCCGTTTGGCAGCCGAGGCCTTGCCTGCCTGCGTGGAGTTATCCGTCACCGCGCCGGCCGTTTCAGCCGAATCACTGCCTGAATCCATTTTCTGAACACCGGCTGCGGGCATCCAACTGATTTCTAAATTGGGCAACGAGGGCGGTTCAACGATGCCCCGCCATGCCGCGCAAAGCACCACGGCGGTGAGCAACACCCAACTGGATCCGGCGGCAACGCGGGTTCCGATGAAACAGGGTGGCCGCGTTATCGGCTGGGGCTGCGGAACGAGGAGTTTGAGTTTCTCGATTTCGGCATCGACCTCATCCAGCGCGCGCACAAGCCCGGCACGATCAACACCCTTGGCAAGCGACGCCATCGCGCTTTTGCAGCGGGCATCACTATCGGCCCAGGTCCAGCGCCTCGCATCAGGAATAAAGCGACGCAAAGCCGTGGCTGTTCCGCGCGCCAAAAGCGCCCGACCGCCCAAGGCAAGAACCGCAGGCGCGAGCACCGCGGCCAGCCACTGGGGCCCCGGAAAAAGCACGGCCATGACCACGGAGACCACGCCCCAAATGGTCAAAACCATGGGCAAGGCCCCAAATGCCACCGGACCCGCTTCAAGCGCCCGCGCCAGGTTTGCCCAGAACAATTTGGCCACGAGTGGAGCGCCGCGCTCCCGCAACAGCTCAAGCTGCTGGGCCTGCCAGTCTGCGTGGGTGACAAAGCCATGTTCAGCCGCCCTCGGTTCAATCCAGGCGATTAAGACCAGATCCACCCGCGTCGGCTTCACCGAACGCAAAGACCGATCGAGCGAATACTGCGTGCAGCAGGCGTAGGTTTTTTGCAGGCCTTCGCGAATCGCGAGCAACGCTGATTCCTCACTGATCGAGAGTCGGAAAATCCGCTCCGATGCACCCTCCTCGGCGTCTTTTAACCAGCCATTGCGGCGAATGATCGCCTCCGAATCCTCGGCGTAGCGCCCCACTTGAGTGAGCGATTTGCCCGCCGCATGATCGTGACGATCAATCTTCGTGGTCAGCGTTCGGTGGGTAAACGCCCGCACCAACGTGTAGGAATCGGGGTTGTCGGGTGTTTCCCCAAGCAGCGCCGGCAGGCTTTCCCCGTCGAGCCGCTTACCACGCCATACCAAGTTTTTAGCCCCCAGGGTCAGCAGCGCGATGCTCGTCACCACCTCGCGTTGCAGCGCTTTCGCCAAGGCACGCAACGGCTCCGCTTCGGCCAACTGGCGCAGCTCGCGCAGTTGCGCGGCGTAACCATTCTTATCCGGTGCGTTCCGAATGAAATGCGCCAGCGCCCCGGGGGTATCGGTATCGAAAATGTTGATAACCGCCTCGGCCCAGTTCTCCTCCGCCTGAAAAACCTTGGCAGCATCGGGAACGGAATAGCGCCGGCCGCGCCAAAGGAATTTGGTTTCGGTGCGCGGGGTGGCGTAGTTTTCCTTTACGGGTAACTGCCTCGACCAACTGTCCATGGATTCCATGCCCCAGCGAACTTCCGCAGCGCTGGAAAGCAGCCCGCGCAACAACAGGTTCATGCGCTCATTTAGCGGTGGCATCGCCTCCACGGCACCGGCCTGCATCCCACCCTTGGTTTGTTCGAGCAACAGGATCTCTGCGCGCGCGCTGCGCTCGGCCGGAGTTTCAGTGGCACTGGCGCCGGGAAGGTCATCGAGCACGGGGTGGCCGAGGATCAACTCCTGCACGACACGGCCGAGCGACCACCAGTCCCAGGCGCACAGCGAAGGCCCCGGATCATGGGCGTCCAGCAACACCGCTTCGGGCGGCGCGTAAAACGGATCGCTGGTCACCGCAATCGGCAGGGTTTTCTCGAAAGCGGTCACCCCTTCCATACCACCCAGGACGCAGTGTATTTTACCCTGGGGCTCGCTTATAAAAATGGCTCCGGGGCAGATGCCCAGGTGAACCAACCCGCTGGCCTGCAACACGCCGATCGCCTCGGTTAACTGCCGCACGATCGTCTCCACCTCGGCGTCTTCAAGCGCGGGCTTCTCCCGCCTCCATACATCCAGCGCAACACCCTCGGTTTCGCCGCACACCTCGACTCGGTACGCGCCGACGACAAAGGCTTCCTTGGCGCGCTGCAGGTGGCTCAAATCGAGTGTTTGCAGCTGTTTCCAAACCGCTGAACGCGGCGAGTTCTTCACCTCAGGCGTAAAGCACAGCACCAATTCCTCAGCCGAATCAGTTCGGGTCGCGCTCCACCGCTTCGCACCACCCTTATCCGGCAGTGCGTCGATGATCTTGTACAGGTTACGCCAGAGCGTCTTGGGAACGGGGAAAACCCCTGCCGGCGCGGCCTCAACCACCGACGCCCCCTCGGGACTGTCCGGATTCTCCCGCTCAGCGTTGCTCAAATCGGTGGACATATCTGTCCCCCATCTAACGGCACAAATTAAGCCGACTTGAGCTGTGGCGGGTCGTAAAACCAACGTCGGTTACCCCCAAAATTCTGGCACCTCGGGGTAACACTAAATCAGGTGCCACAAAAACGATCCTCCACTGGCAAGCAATCGGAGCAGACTGGAAGTCTGCGCTAAGCTTCGGAGCGTGGCGTGCCAGCTTAGTCGATGGGCCCGAGGGTTCTCGCCTGCATCGGAGGGAAATCCGTCAAGTTAACCGCTTCACCGGGGTCGACGCTCAAATCGAACCTCA
>JBIIMH010000309.1:0-3438 GCA_044338095.1 Rariglobus sp.
GCCCTGGTCGGTTGCCCCGTTCCAGGTGATCATCACGCTGCTGGATCCCTCGGTCGCCGAGCCAGCGGAGCTCGCCAAGAAACTCGCCTCAGTCGCCGAACAAGCCGGTGCCGATGTGATCATCGACGACCGCGAGGAGCGCCCCGGCGTGAAGTTCAAGGATGCCGACCTGATTGGTTTTCCGCTCCGTATTACCATCGGTGGCAAAGGCCTGCTGGCCGGCGTTATCGAGCTGAAATGGCGCTCCAAGAAGGACGTCATCAAGGTGCCCGTCGCCGAGGCTGCCGAACACATCGCCGCCGTCGTCCGTGACGCGTTTGCCCAAGCATGAGCGGCTCAACTGATCACACCGATTCGGGGCCGCAGGCCTGGCGCGTTGTTTTCCTCAACGACGCGGTCACCCGCATGTCCTACGCGGTGATGGTGCTGCGCAAACTGTTTGGTTTCGACGAAGCCACCGCAGTCCAACACATGATGGAGGCACACGAATCAGGCCGCTCCATCGTGTGGGCGGGGGTGCGCGAAAACGCCGAAGCCTACGCCTTTTCACTTCAACAGTGGCACCTTTGCGCCACCATCGAGCCCCATGAAGCGTGTTGATGTCCGTTTGAGCATTCCTGCGGTCGCCCCGTTACTCGACTTGATCAAGTCGGTGGCAGATGAATTGCGTACTGAATTGGCTGTGCCGATTGCGCTGGCCGAAGCCGATGCTGACCTCGCCGCAGTGTGGCGCGAGGACCTGCTTGAGTCGCAACGCGAGGACTGCGACCGGCTCTTTTCACTCTTTGACCAAGAGTTTTTCAGTGAAGGCGTTGTTTCCTTCGACCGTGAAAACGCCGAGGCGGTGCTGCGCGCTTGCGCCGCCCTGCGGTTGCGCTTCCGCAAGACCCACCTAGCCCAAATCAGCGACGACACCCTGGAGGCCCTCGAAGCCAGCAGTAACATCGGCAATTGGGATCCGGCGGAGCAGAAGGCCTTCGCGTGCTTCATGTTTTTGGATGAACTTCAGAAAATCATCCTGAAGTACCTCGATCCGATGTCGCCCGAAGAAGACTGAGCCACCGTGGATTTCCGGATTCAGCTTTTTCGCGTAGCTATGGTTCGTCAGCCTACCGTGGTTCCCTGACGAACGAGAAAGATTAAGAGAACGATTCAAGCAGGAAAACCCACCGGCTGGAATGCCTTTTAAACGCTGAACTCCGACTCGTTCTCGTTCTCTTAACTTTACGCGTTCTCGGTTCGAACCCGGATTCCCTGCGGCCAACACGTGTACTTGAGGGTTTATCCCGTTAAACAAGTGTCCGGCCTGCGTCAAAAAACAGCCCCGCCTCTTCCCTTGACTACGGGGGGCGCGGGGGTAGCCTGCGCCGCTTTCCACAGGCATGGCGCAAGAACTGAAAGACACCCTCCAGCTCCCTAAAACAGATTTCCCCATGCGGGCAAATCTCGTGCAGCGCGAGCCCTCTCGCCTAGCACATTGGGACCAACTCGATCTCTACGCCGCTATCCAGCGCAAGAACGCCACCACCGGCAAAACGTTCGTCCTGCACGACGGCCCGCCGTTCACCAACGGCGATGTCCACATCGGCACCGCGCTCAACAAATCACTCAAAGATATCACCCTGCGTTACAAGTCGCTGCGTGGTTACCGCACCCCGTACGTGCCGGGCTGGGACTGCCACGGTTTGCCCATCGAGCAAAAGGTAATGCGCGCCTTGCAGGCCGAGAACAAGCAGGTATCCACCGCCGAGATGCGCTCGCTGTGCGACGCCTTCTCCGAGAGCTGGATCACCACCCAGACCAAACAATTTAAACGCCTCGGCGTCCAAGCTGATTGGAAAAACGAATACAAAACCAAGGCACCGGCCTACGAGGCTGATATCATCCGCACGTTCTCCTCGTTCGTGGAAAAGGGCCTGGTTTACCGCTCCAAAAAGCCGGTTTATTGGTCGATTCCCTTCGAAACCGCGCTCGCCGAAGCAGAAATCGAATACAAAGACCACGTCTCGACCGCCATTTGGGTCAAATTCGCCGTCCCCGCCGCCGAAGCAGACAAGTTCAACCTCCCCACCAACAAACCGCTGTTTGTTGTCATCTGGACCACCACCCCGTGGACGATCCCCGCCAACCTAGCGATCGCTGTTAACGCCGACGTGGACTACGTGGTCGCCGACCTCGGTGGCGAATGCATTGTCGTTGCCCAGGCCTTGCTCGGAGCCGTGCTCGCCGCCGCCAAAATCGAAGCCGCCCCGTCCATCGCAGCGACGGTTAAAGGCGCATCGCTTGAAGGCCTGGCCACTCGCCACCCGTTAATTGACCGCGCTTCTCCGGTCGTGCTGGGCGACTACGTCACCACCGACAGCGGCACCGGTTGCGTGCACACCGCGCCCGGACATGGCGCCGACGACTACCTCACCGGACTGCGCTACAAGTTGGAAATTTACTGCCCCGTCGGTGCCGATGGTCGCTACCTCGACGACGGCCAAGTCCCCGCCGATCTCGTCGGCATCAGCACACTCGAAACCGTCGAAGATATCGCCGCCAAAAAGCCCTCGCCCGCCAACCTCGCCGTCTTAAAAAAACTAGCCGGCTCCGGTGCACTGTTGGCAAAAGCGAAGTACCCCCACAGTTACCCGCATTGCTGGCGCTCCAAGACTCCGATCATCTTCCGCGCTGTCGACCAGTGGTTTGTCGGTCTTGACCGTAAAGCCGACGCAGCCGCGCCGTCCCCGCGCGAGACCGCCCTCAAATCCATCGCCGCAGTCCAATGGATCCCCACCTGGGGCGAGACGCGTATCCGTGGTGCCGTCGAAGCCCGTCCCGATTGGTGCATCAGCCGCCAGCGTTCCTGGGGCGTGCCCATCATCGCGTTCTACGACGCCGACAAAAACGCATTTATCGACGCCTCGGTCATCCGTGCCGTCGCTGACAAGATTGCGACCCGCGGCACCAATTTCTGGTACGACGCCACCACCAGCGAGATTCTCGACGGCGTGACGTTACCCGTCGGCTGGCCAGCGGCGTCCGCACTCACGATCGGGCGCGATACGCTCGACGTATGGATCGACTCCGGATCCTCGCACGCCGCCGTGCTAAAGAATCACCAAGGTGCCACCCAATGGCCCGCCGATCTCTACTTGGAAGGCTCCGACCAACACCGTGGCTGGTTCCAGTCCTCGCTGTGGACGGGCGTGATTTCCCAAGGCGGAGCGCCCTACAAGGCGGTGCTCACCCACGGTTTCATCGTCGGTGAAGACGGTAAAAAAATCTCCAAGTCCGGCCAGTACGAAAAGCCCCCGACTTCGGACAACTACATCGCGCAGTACGGCGCGGACGTTATCCGCTTCTGGATCGCCTCTCAGGATTTCACCCAAGACATCACGCTCTCTGAGAAAATCCTCAACAACGCGGCCGAGGGCTACCGCAACCTGCGCAACA
>JBIIMH010000449.1:0-3437 GCA_044338095.1 Rariglobus sp.
AGCCTATGCGCGAAAAGCGCCCGCCCACACCGCAGCCATCGCTCCAGGAATGCTCGAACGACACTATAGCCCCCGTACTCCTCTGACCTTGGTCGACAAACTCGCCCCCGCCTTTTTACACAAACTGGCCAACAACGAGGCCGTGCTGTTTGTCCACCAGCCTAAGCTCAGCCAACAGGCACCGAATGTCTTCTGGCTAGCGAATCACGGGGATGATCTCATAGCGGCGGCGCACAACCTGTTCAATCAACTGCGCATGCTGGATTCAGGCGGCTGGACACAAATCCATGCCGAACTTGCTCCCGGCAGCAGTGCGCTGGCGCTGGCCATCAACGACCGCCTCAGCCGTGCCGCCGCCAAGCGCGGCCCCGCCTAACGCAAAAAGAGGCGGATCGTTGCCGATCGGCCTCTTTTTTGGCTGCCAACGCGTAATGCATTTACCGCTCAGGGGTAGCATCGTCTTTGGACATCACCACATAGTAATCCTTGTACGACTTGTCATAGTATTGGGCATAGTAATACCCCGACACCGCCAGATTGAGCCCGTTAAGGACCGCACCAAAAACCGGCACGTTGGATTCAGCCAATTTCTTGGCGCTAAACTGGGCAGCTTTACGACGGACTTTATTAAAGAAAACCGTAAAGACCGAACCATCGACTAAGGGCAGAACGATCAACGCATCGCTCACCGCAGCCAGTGGAGGCGTATCAAATAAAATGCGGTCATAGCGTTTACGCAGATCGGCGATCATAGACTCGAAATTCTTACCATTAAGAATCTGGGTCGGGTTCTTCGCACGGCCACCCGTAGTGATCACATCGAGATTGGGGTGAACGCCACGCACAACCACCTCATCGATCGTCGCCGTTCCCGCGCAAATATCGATAACCCCTTTGCGATTCTCCAAGCGGAAGGACTTGTGAACGTTGGGCTTTCTCAAGTCGCAATCAATGATCGCAACCCGCTCGCCATGCGCGGCAAATGTAAGCGCCAAATTCGTTGTAGTAAACGACTTACCTTCACCTGGAATGGTACTTGTGACCAGAATACACTGGGCATTCTTGCTCTCATCCTTGAGGCGCAGACTCGAATGCAAAGTAAGAAATGCCTCACTGACTTGGCGGTCGGCATTGTTAATGACGATCTGCGCCTTATCCGGTTGCTCCATTTTCTTAATCTGCGGAATGATCCCAATCAGCGGGAGCCCGATAACCGACTCGATATCGAACGAACTCTTAACGCGGTCATCGATAAAGGAGACGAAGAAAGCGAAGGCCAAACCAAGTCCGAGCCCACCGACAAAACCAAGCCCAAGGTTAAGCGGGATTTTGGGTGAAACATAATCACTTTCCTGCGACGGCGCGGCCTTGTCCACGACGCGTGCATTCTGCGTCTCCATGGTGGAAATCATCGTGGTGTCACGCATACGCACGATAAGATTTTGGAGAAGCTGCTCGTTGATAACCAGCTTGCGTGAACGCTCTGAATATTCAACAGCGGCACGATCCAACGCCATCGTTTCAGTGCTGGCCGTGGCCAAAGAAGCCCTCGCCTGCTCATCATTGCGGCGTGCGCTCTGGTAGTCAGACTCGATGGTCGCGGCTGCATTGCTGATCGCCTTGCTCAACTCGCGCTCGGCCTGTGCCAGCGAGTTCATCGCCTCCATCATGATGGGGTGTTTCTCGCGGTAACGATCCCGCAGCTGGGCAACCACGATCTTCTTCGACGAAACATCATTGAGAAGTTGGCTGATAAGCGGTTGCGAAGCGATAAAGGACAACTGCGTCAGATCACCGCCTTCGGCTTGGCGCTCCTGCACTTGTTTCCAGCGGATGCCTGCGTCCTTAAATTTAGCGTCCGTCGATGTGACGTAAAGATTCAGCGCCTTGAGCTTTTCGGTGACGATGTCCTTACGCTGGTCGAGCGAGACCATGTTGTTGCGCTCGAGATAGGACTGAAGATCGTTAGCCAAATCCTTGACGGTGCGCTCCTGTTGCTCGGCGCGAATTTTAAGCTCCTCGACCGCCTTCATCGACTCATCGATGCGAACGCGGGCGTTGTAGGCGATGAATTCATCGACGAACAGATTGGCCACTTTTGCCGCGATGAGACGATCGGGATGCCGGTAGACAACATTGATCATCAAGCTGAGGCGCTTAGGAACGATTTTACGGTTGTCGCCTAAAACCTCCAACGGTGTAACTGGATCACTGCCCTTGCCCTTTTCGTAAGGTGCCATGAATTGGCGCATGTCTTCACCGGTGATGCGTTCAGCCACCTTTTGAATGATGGCACCGCTGCTGAGCACCTCAACCACCGTATTAAGATCCTCGGTACCACGAACCGTGTTATCAACCACGGCCTCGACGTTTTTCATCACGGTCGGGTCGCTGCGGAAGATCTGCACGCTGGCAGAAGATTGATAAATCTTGGTCTGGCTGAAGGTGTAAACCAGCGCCGAAGAAAACACGACGAGGAACACAACGATGATGTACCACATGCGCTCACGCAGAATCAGCGCATAGTCCTGAAATCCGCGCTGCATCGAGCTTTCGCCACCGAATCCGACTGCGTCATAGCCTCCGTAACCGCCACCATACCCCTGGTCGCCTGAACCACCACCTGATTGCCCTGACGAATGCTTAGAATGTGAATCCATTGGAAAAACTTTAACTTTTATAGAATACGCTCAGGCACAAAAACAATGTCGTTTACGAGCAGTGGCCACGTGTTACTGGAACGTCCCTTAATAAGGTCGTCCGCATCGATGACGTAAGTGTCGGACTTTCCGTCCGCATTGGTCCGCGTGAGCTTAACTTGCGTGCGGTTAGCCAGACGGCTAAATCCGCCCGCTCGCGACACCGCATCCAACAGCGTCAGCCCCTGCTCTTGGGGAAATAAAACTGCCCCAGGTTGATTAACTTGGCCGATCACGTTGACCGAGCGCTTAGCGTATTCGATCACCACCACGTTGATCTGAGGGTTGACCAGATAATCACGAGCATAGAGCTCACGAATCAGATCCTCGGCCTGGCGCAGGGACTTGCCCTTGACGTCAACCTTACCGATGAGCGGTAACGTGATTGAATATTCCTGCGATACCCGCACGGCCCGCTTCAAGTTTTCCTCCTGAAAAATTTGAACATCAAGGAGATCGGATGGCTGAAGCAAGTAATCCAGCGCCGCTGCGGCAGGCACGGCTGCAGGCTTTGGCTCTGCGGCCTGCGCTGGGAATGACATGAGCAGGGAAAACCCGGCAAGGAGGGTGAGTTTGATCTTGGAGAACATGGGCACAGGCTTAAAAAAAAAGACGGAAGAAGATCATTCGATCCTCCTCCGTCTTTTTAAATGGTCAAGCTACTCTCCTTAGTAGCGAGCAGACAGGGACAATGAGACCACGTTGTTGACGAACTCTCTGATAGCCTGATCAGCCTTC
>JBIIMH010000310.1:0-3431 GCA_044338095.1 Rariglobus sp.
GGCCGAGAGTTGCTTGGCGTCGGGTTCGGCTGCGGTGCTGAGGCCGCTCAGGGGATGCACGGTGAAGCTGTAGTCGCGGGCGAGATAACCAAAGGCGTCGTGCGTCGTAACGAGGTGGCGCGAAGAAGACGGCAACTGGGAAATTTCCTTCACTCCCCAGGCTTGGAGCGCAAAGAGGCGTTGCTGGAGCCGTTGCGCGTTACGGGCAAAACGCTCCGCTTCGGCCGGGCGGGCTTGGGTGAACTCGGCGCGAATCACGTCGGACACAAACAGGGCGTTGTTAAGACTGTGCCACCAATGCGGGTCAGGCTCACCTTTGGCATGAACGCACCCGTGGCCCGCGTGCTCGTTGGCCATCGTGAGCAAGACCGGCAGGCGTTCGCCAACGCGGATCATTCGCGCGGATGCGCCTTCGCCGGCGACCAAGCGGTCTAGAAAGCCTTCGAGATGCAGCCCGGTGGCCAGAACAAGGTCGGCGGCGCGGGCGGCGGCGACCTGCTTGGGCGCGGGCTCAAAGGTGTGCGGGTCGACTCCGTTTTGCAGCATGCCCTCGACCAGGGCGGCCTCGCCGGCGATTTCCCGCGCGAACTCGGTGAGGATGGGGTGGAGCGTGACCACGCGCAGGGGGGGCGGCGCGGCGTGCAGACTGCACGGCACCAATGCCAACGACAAAAGGCAGATACGGGTGAATAGTTTCATGGGAAAAAAGAGCTTAAGTAAGGGTTAATCGACGCTGTGGCGGAGCCGTCCGGCTGGACGTAGCCAGGCGTAGAGGCGTGCAACCAGACCGGGCCCGGGCGCGAACAGCAGTGAAAACAGCAGCATTGCACCTAAGCAGATCACGATAGCCGGCCCGCTTGGCAGCCCGGCGTGGTAGCTGAGTAAAATACCGCTCGCACCATAACCGGGCGATGACCGCGGGGAGTAAAAAGAGTCCGAGCACCAGCACCACGCCCATGGTTTGCAGCCCGGCCACCAGGTTCAGCACCACCAAAATCAAAAATCCCACATGCGTCATCCGTCCGCTGCCACCGGTGGCGCGGTGAAATCCCGGGTCGAAGGTTTCCAGCAACAGGGGGCGGCGGAATAGGTAAAGTGCGAGCACCGTGCCCACCGTCACCGCTCCCACCAGGACCAAATCCGCGGGCGTAATGCCGAGGATGTTGCCGAACAGAAAATGAGTAAGATTGAAGCGGGTGGGCAACCGGCTGAGCAGGGCTATGCCGCTGGCGAAAAAAACCAAAAACAAGGCGCCGAATGCAGCGTCTTCCTTGACCACGGTCAGTCGGCTGACAGCCGCGCCGCCGAATGCCGTGAGCAGCCCCGCGAGCAACGCGCCGAGCAAAAGGGCGGTCGGGCTGGGGCCGAATAACAACCACGCCAGCGCGATGCCGGGTAGCAGGGAGTGCGAGAGGGCATCGCCCATGAGCGCCATGCGGCGCAGAACCAGCAGCGGTCCGAGCAGGCCGCCCACCAGTCCAAGCAGCACCGAGGAAACCAGCGCGCGGAGCATGAAATCGTGGCGAAACGGTTCGAGGAAAAACTCGGTCAGGCTCATAGGGGGAAATCCACGGTGCTCAATGAGCGCAGGGCCTCTTCGGATTCGGACGACAGGTGGTAGGCGCGGCGAATAAGATCGTTGGTCAGGGAAGCGGCCGGGGGCCCGCAGGCGATCAGGTCGGTATCCAACAGCAGAGCGTAGTCAAAGTGGCGACGGGCCAGGGCCAGGTCGTGAACCACTGCGAGCACGGTGCGCCCGCGCGCGACCCAGCGGCGAATAATGCGAAGCAGTTCGCCAGTGGCCCGTAGATCGAGCCCGGCAAAGGGCTCGTCCAACAGAAATATATCAGCGCCTTGGGCGAGTGCGCGGGCCAAAAAAACGCGTTGCTGTTGGCCTCCGGAAAGCGTGTGCAGCGGTCGGTCAGCGATGGCGGTGATGTCGAGTTCGGCGAGCGCTTCGGCAATGCGGAGTTGATCGCCGGCGCTGAAGCGACGAAACAAGCCAATTGAGGGGTAGCGACCCAGCTCGACAACGTCGCGCACGCTCAAGGGAAAATCCCAGTCGATGGACTGGCGCTGAGGCAGGTAGGCGAGGCGCGGCAGCGCATGGTGCGGGTGGGCATCGCCGATGCGGATCTCGCCGGAGTCCAAGGGGTGCCAGCCGAGCAGGGAGCGCAGCAGGGTGCTTTTGCCGGCACCGTTGGGGCCGCAGATGGCAATGGCCTGCCCGCAGGGGAGATCAGCGGTCACTGCACGCAGGGCGGTGACTCGACGGTGGCGCACCGTGAGTTCGCGCAGGCGGATGATGTGATGATGCGGTAAGGACAATGAGGGAATGCGTAGGTTGGCTGCTGGCGGGTCGGCTGCGAGATATTCAAGCGCTGCTTTCGGGCAAAAGTGAGGGGCAAATTATCAGCAGGTGGGCTTAGGGTTTAGCGGGCAGCTGTGAATTGAGTTGGTCCCGTAGGCTTGCGGCCTGTTCGAAATCTTCGGCGGTGATGGCTTGGGCTAGCGCGGTGCGAAGTTTGTTTTGTTGATCAGCGAGCGCGCTGCGGAGCGGGATTTTGCCGAAATGCTGGATGCCCCGGTGCAGCCTTGGGAGCTGCGGGTCGATAAAGGGTTGAAACACCTGGTAGCAGCAGCCGCAGCCTAGCCGACCGGTGCGTTTGATTTCAGGCCACGAAAACCCGCAGTCCGGGCACACCGATAAGGTCAGCGGAGATGTGTTGGCGGGATCGATTGGCTGCATTGAAACGTTCAGCATAGCAAAGTCGTCAAGCCCCCCGCCACACGGGGCGTTTTTTAGAGGCGGATGGCCTGAATTGGTGCATCAATAAATACCCCGTTAGGACAGCTGAAATCGGCAGGGGGGGCTTTGCCGTACGGGGGGAAGATTGTAGGTTCTAGCGCCTGCTAGTCGTGTCGGGCGGGCCTCTTAGCTCCATTCAGGGAATTGATTTGCGTAGGCACTCCAGCGCCGGCTGCCCCTGGCGTATTCGTCGTCGGTGAGCAGGCAGGCGTCGAGTTGCCCGCGCACGCAGGCTTC
Source organism: Rariglobus sp. (assembly GCA_044338095.1). Lineage (GTDB taxonomy): Bacteria > Verrucomicrobiota > Verrucomicrobiia > Opitutales > Opitutaceae > Rariglobus. The sequence continues at coordinate 3,047 of JBIIMH010000310.1, forward strand.
GTTCATCGTCACGCCTCCGATAAACACCAGTTCCTGCCGCCGATCACCGTGGGGTTGGCACCAGTTTTTTTCGATCTGCGCAACGGCTTCAGCTGCAGTCGGCCACTCGGAGCGAGGAATGCACGCCCACCAAGATCCAGCCGAGCCGACCTGGCAGATGCCGCCGGCGTGAGACCATTCGCCGACCTGGTCCAAACGGTTTGCCAGAAAAAAGAAGCCTTTGGATCGCACCACGCCAGTGGGAGGAGTCTGGGACCACGCGTAAAAGCGCTCGGGGTGAAAGGGGCGGCGTGCGCGATAGACAAAACTGCGGATGCCATGCTCGTCGGTCTCGGGGTGTTCATCACCGCGCAGGGTGCGTAGCCAAAGGGGGGACTTGGAGGCG
>JBIIMH010000015.1:0-12309 GCA_044338095.1 Rariglobus sp.
GACGGTGACCCTTTCCATGATCGCGGCGGTGAGTTTGGCGGCCAACTCGGGGTTGGCGCGCACCGCCTGTTTGGCGGCGTCGCGGCCCTGGCCGACCAAGTCGCCCTGGTAGGAGATCCACGAACCCTTTTTCTCCAGAATCTTGTGCTCGATACCCAGGTCGATGAGCGAGCCGGAGGCGGAAATGCCCTCGTCGTACATGATGTCGAATTCGCACTCGGTGAAGGGCGGAGCGACCTTGTTTTTAACCACCTTCAATTTGGTGCGGTTGCCGATGATCTTGCCGTCCGGGGTCTTGATCTGGTCCTTGCGGCGGATGTCGATACGGATGGAGGAGAAGAACTTGAGCGCACGGCCGCCGGAGGTGGTCTCGGGGCTGCCGAACATTACGCCGATCTTTTCGCGGATCTGGTTGGTAAAAATGCAGATGCACTTGGTCTTGCTGACCACGGCGGTGAGCCGGCGCATGGCTTGGGACATCAGGCGGGCCTGGCTGCCCATGGTCATGTCGCCCATCTGGCCGTCGAGTTCGGCCTTGGTGATGAGGGCGGCGACCGAGTCGAGGATGATCACATCAATCGCGTTGGAACGAATGAGGGTTTCCATGATGTTGAGCGCGTCTTCGCCGGAGTCGGGCTGGGAGACGAGCAGGTCGTCGAGCTTCACGCCGACGACGCGGGCGTACTTGGGGTCGAGGGCGTGTTCGACATCGATGAAGGCGGCGAGGCCGCCGCGGCGCTGGGCCTCGGCGATAACGCTCAAGCAGAAGGTGGTTTTACCGGAGGATTCCGGCCCGTAGATTTCGATGATACGGCCGCGGGGAAGGCCTTTGCCGCCGAGGGTCAGGTCGATGGCGAGTGAACCGGTCGAGACGGTCTCGACGGCCATCTTGTTGTTGTCACCCAGGCGCATGATCGAGCCTTCGCCGAATTGCTTGGTGATGGCGCTGACCGCGAGGTCAACGTTCTTGCGGGTGGTGGCGTCGGGGGCGAGGACGGCGGGGGCGGACGAGGAGGTCTTGGCGGGAGCGGCTTTGGACATGATGCGGAGGAAGCGGACGTGTGTTATATGGTTGAGGAAGCGGAGCAATTGCCCCGCTGCATGGAAGCGGCCAACGTGAAGCGCGGGGGTTCATAGAAGCAAGCCAAGCGTGGCGAAAAATGCGGATTTTTACCACCGCACTTTGGGCAGAGGAGGTGTTTGCAGTTGTGCCTACGGCCTCGCTGCGCGTTATCATTTTAGCCCGTTTCTCCTTTTTGTTGAAATAGATACGTGAAATCCATCCTGCATTTATTTCTTATGGACTACTACTACCCGATCGAATCCTTGTCCGGCCTGATCCTCAGGGTCGGCCTTGCCGCCCTGCTCACGCTGCTGTTTGGCGTTTATACCATCGGACCCACCGAATGCGGCGTGCTCACCACCTTCGGCCGCGCCCAGCGCACCCCCGTCGCCACCGCCATCGTTAAACAGCTCTCGAACCTGCGCCTCGAGGTGGTGCTGGAGAACCGTGATGCGCTTTCGCGTAACGTGCGCGAAGAGGTTTCACCGACCTCCTCACAGTGGGGTTTCAGCCTGGGATCGACCTGCATCCGCAAGGTGGCGTTCCGCGACAAGGGCATGATCGCCGAGATCCAGCGCAAGGTGGTCAATCGCCTGCGCCAAGTGACCGCTGCGATGCGCCAGGCCGGCGACAACGAGGTGGCGATTATCCACTCGGAGGCGGACCGCCAGGCGGCGCGGCGGCTCGGCCAGGCGCAGGCGGTGAGGCCGCAGGTGGTGGGCCGGGCGCTGGCGGAAATCCAACGCGTGCCCGAGGTGGCCGAAGCGTTGTTCGCCCTGCTGGATGTGCAGGCGACGCTGCGCAGTCAGGGGAAATTAACCTTGGCGAGCGGGGATACGACCGGGCTGTTGCTCAATAGCTGATAGCGGCTGTGGGCGGGAGAACGAGAACGAGTACGAGTACGAGTAAGAGTAGGAGAACGAGAACGATGTCGGAGGGACGACCTCCGTGTCGTCCGTGTTCGAAAAAAAGTAGCGCAGACTTCAAGTCTGCTCGGATTCAGGTCGGGAACGCCCCCGAGGCAGAATGGGAAGTCAGCGCTACTTTCGGCAGCGAGACAAACTGCACACAGTGAGGCGGCTCTGGTTGGGAAAAATTAGTGATAATCGCCATTGCCGCAGTTTCTGGTTTGGGCAATTTCGGGGGCACCCCCTGTTGCAGTGCTAAACCACGCCGACTATCACATTTTAGTGGCCGAAAAGACGCCGGTTGGTGAATCGGTTTTGGCCCTGTTACTCGGCCCCATCGGCTATCGGATTACCTGCGTGCAGAACAGCACCGAAGCGGTGGCGATCTTAAGGTCGGATCCGGTCGATGTGATTCTCGTCGATTTGGTCGCGGGCGATGCGGTCGAACTGGGTATGCTGGTCATGCTGCGGAAGTTTTTCCCCGCTTTGCCGATGGTGCTGTGTGTCGGAGGCCACAGCGAGGCGCAGGGGGCGCAATACCGTCAACTGGGTGTGGTCGATATTTGGGTGAAGCCGGTGGATCTTCGCGCCATGGTCGAGCAGATCGAGCTCGCGCTGCCGAAGCGGGGGCCGCAACCCGGGAATGAATCCGTATGCGACACCGCTGCCGATTGGCTGGCGAGGGTAAGTGCTGCGCTCGGGACAGGCGCGCCGTTGGACGAGGGGGCACGGGGCGTGCCGCTTCGTCTGGGAGGCTCGGTGCACGTGCGTGAGTTGAATAAAGATTTTGCGCGGCTTCGGGGCTTCAGCTCATTGGCGGTGGTGGAAAGTCAGCTCGGTTTTGGCGTGCTCGATCTGGCGGTGGACATTGAGCGAGAACAAAATTCTTTACTGGTTGCGTGCCTGGCTGGGTGGGTCGACCGGGCGGTGCTCACGGAATTGCTGGCCCCGGCACAGAACAATGATCGCCCCGTGGTTCTGGTGGTGCTCGAAAGTGGGAATCTGGATACGGAAAAGCAGATGCTGGTGGAGAGTTTGTTGAGCCGCCGCCCGGGCGATGCGCTGAGCGAGTGTTTTGGCGGGCGAGTGCGAGTGTTACTGTGCGGGGCCGAGTCGTTGTGTGCGCGGGCCGAGCAGGGGAAGTTTAGTGAACTGCTGTTGATGCGCGCCGGTGCGATGGTGAAGCAGGTGCCGGCGTTGGTGCAGCGGCGCGAAGACCTTTGGGTGATGGCCTTGGCCATTTGGACACGCACAGGAAGTCAGGCTGTTAAAATAGACCCAGCCTGCGTGGCCTGGGTGAGCGAGCAGGCATGGGACGGGGATTACGGCCCATTTCATCGCACGATTGAGCTGGCCGGGCACATCGCCAAAAAAGCCGGCGGTACGGTTACCCCACGGGAGTTGGCGCGCGCTGCGGCGCTGGAGCCGAACTGGGGGAAGCCTCTTTATCATGAGTTGCTCATGACCGAGCTAGCAGGGCCGCTAGTCGAGTGGGACTAGCAGCCTGTAACATTTAAAGAGTCGGATCAAACCAAGGCAGTTTTGCCGCGAAAGAGCGCAAGGAGCGCAAAGAACAAACCCTGTATTTCTATGCGTTCTCCGCGATCTTTCGCGGCTAAAAGGCTCGAAGTATGGCTTTGATTTTAAGGGGGCTCGGGATCCGACACGTTAAATGTTACAGCCCACTTGGGTGGAGGAGCGTTTTTTTGTGCCAGTGACTCCACGCTGCTTCAGCGCGCTATCCTTGAGCTCACGTTCACGGCCACGAGGGCGTTCAGCCTGCCGCGACCACGCTGGCGGCGATGTGGTAAACTTTGTCGCCCACGCGGACTTTTCCCGTCACCGCAAAGGCGGCAACTTCCCCTTTGCCGGCGCGGTTGGCTGGCGTGCCGGCTTCGCCCAGGCGCAGCTCGGTTACGCCCTGGCGGACGGCACCGGTGGTCGCGCCGATGATCCACACCTCCTCGCCCACCGTGAGCGGATCGGCGCGCACCAGCACTTCGGCGACGCCGAGTTTCGGGTAGTATTTGGTGATGTCGCCGACATACACCTTCTTCTCCGTGGAGGCGGGCGCCGAAGCGGCGGTCCATTCACCCAGCGGTTTCCCCAGGTAATAGCCCCCCTCCCAGAAGCCTCGGTTAAACACGGTTTTGAGCTCGGTCATCCACGCGCCGGTGGCGCTGCGCTCGGCGAAGGTGCCCGCTTGCCAGGCTTCGATGGCCTCGTGGTAAACGCGCACCACCGTCGCCACGTAATCGGCGGCACGGCCGCGGCCCTCGATTTTTAAAACCGCCACGCCCGCGTCGAGGATTTGGTCGAGGAAGGGCAGGGTGCAGAGGTCTTTGGGCGACATGACCTGGTGCCCCTCGATGGCCAACTCGCTGCCGGTTTCCTGGTCGGTGACGCGGTAGTTGCGTCGGCAGGGTTGGAAACACGCGCCTCGGCTGGCCGAGGCCTTGGGGCCGTAAAGCGACAGGCTCATCTGGCATTTGCCCGAAAACGCCACGCAGAGCGCGCCGTGGGCAAAGATCTCGACGCGCATGAGCTGGCCGGACGGCCCCAAAATGCGGCGTTCGCGGATGCCCGCGATGATGCCCTGGATTTGGGCGAGGCTGAGCTCGCGGGCCAACACGACCACGTCGGCAAAGGAGGAAAAGAACTGCACGGCGGCCAGGTTGGTGACGTTGGCCTGTACCGAGAGGTGGACCGAAAGCCCCTCGGCGCGGGCGATTTGCAGCACGGCCGGGTCGGCGGCGATGACGGCGTCGATCCCGGCGAGTTGGGCCTGGTGGCAGAGCGTCTGGGCCTCGGCGAGTTCCTCGTCGAAGAGGATGGTGTTGAGCGTGAGGTAGGCCTTGGCCCCGCAGCGGTGGCACTTGGCGGTAATTTCGCGCAGGTCGGACACCGCGAAATTATTGGCGGCGCGGGCGCGCATGTTGATGTTACCGACGCCAAAGTAGACGGAGTGGGCGCCGGCGCGCAGGGCGGCGGCAAGGGATTCCCACGAGCCTGCGGGGGCCATCAGCTCGATGGGGTGGGGGGCGGCGGGAGTCGTCATGGCGGTGGCCCGATGGAGGCGTCGCCCACCGTGATGGTCAAACCACAAGGCCGAGAATGGGAGCGACGTTGTTGCCCACGGAACACATGGAATACACGGAAGAATCGGCCTGCTTTTTCTTCCGTGTGTTCAGTGTGTTCCGTGGGCAATAGGGTCGGTGGGCTCCACGCCTTCCAGCACCCACCGAACTTGGCATTGCCCCACATTCGAGCGCCTTCACCATGCGCCTAATGGCTTCCGCCCTGCTGGCCCTTCAATCCGTCGAGTTCGCCCATCCGGGCATGACCACGCCCCTGTTCACCGATTTAACCGTCCAGTTTCCCGTGGGCTGGACGGGCATCGTCGGTCCCAACGGCGCGGGCAAAACCAGCTTGTTAAAAGTCGTCACCGGGGAACTCGCCGCGCAGAGCGGCTCGGTTCACACGCAGGGGCTGGCGCTCTACGTCGCCCAACGCACCGACGAGCCGCCCGCGATGTTTGAGGATTTTATCTGGGCGCCCGACGCCACCGTGCTCAAGGCGCGTCTGCGGGTGGTCGAGGACTGGCCGGAGCGCTGGGACACGCTCAGCCACGGTGAACGCAAACGCGCGCAAATCGCCGTCGCCCTTTGGCGCGAACCGGCGGTGCTCGCGCTCGACGAGCCGAGTAACCACATCGACGCCGCCGCGCGCCGGCTGCTGTTGCAGGCGCTCACCGAATTCGGCGGCATTGGCCTGCTGGTGAGCCATGACCGCGCTCTGTTGGACGAGCTGTGCACCCAGTGTTTGATCATCGATCCGCCCGACGCGGTGCTGCGGCCCGGCGGGGTGACCGAGGCCATGGAGCAGCAGGACAACGACGAGAAAGCCGCCCGCAGCGCAGACGATGCACTGCGCCGCACCGAAAACCGTCTCCACGCCGAGGCCCAGCGCCGGCGGGTGGTTGCAGATCAAAAATCGGCGGCCTCGCGCGGCTCCAAACAAATCAAAATCCCGGCCCACGACCACGATGGCCGCGCCCAGCGCAACTTGGCCAAGATGTCCGGCAAGGACGCCTACGCCGGTAAAATGGTCGCGCAGATGAACCAGAAGGCGGGCAAAGTGGCCACGCAACGCGCCGAGACTACGCTCAAAAAACGCTACGAAACGGGCATCTGGGTGGATGGCGCTTCCTACATGCCGAGGGACTTTTTACTGCGCCTGCCAGCGGGCAGCCTTCCCTTGGGCGGCGGGCGGCAGTTGTTTTATCCCGATCTGGAAATCGGCGGCACCAGTCGCATCGCGCTGACCGGTGCCAACGGGCTGGGCAAAAGCACGCTCATCCGCCACTTGCTCGCGCACCTGCAGTTGCCGGCGGAGAAACTGGTGAGCGTGCCGCAGGAAATCTCCGCCGAGGATTCGTGCGCGCTGCTGGAGGCGATCAAACGCTTGCCCAACGACGAACGCGGGCGGGTGATGACGACGATCAGCCGGCTCGGGTCGCGTCCGGCGCGGTTGTTGGAGAGTGCGCTGCCGAGTCCAGGCGAGGTGAGAAAACTGCTGTTGGCGATCGGCATCGTGCGCGGCCCGCACCTGATCGTGATGGACGAGCCGACCAATCACATGGATTTACCGGGGATCCGCTGTTTGGAGGACGCGCTGGCGGATTGCCCGTGCGCGATGCTGCTGGTGAGTCACGACGAGGCGTTTTTGGAGGGAATCACGGCTAGCGAATGGCTGTTGAGCCGGGACTCCAATGGGGACACGCGACTGGATATCGGCGGCTGAGTGGCAGGCCGGCGCGATTCAGTGTTAGCCCGAGTTCCGCAGTTGGAGGGAAATGCAAAAAAAGTTTAATAGGAGAGGCGGTTTTTTATGGCGTGGGCTTACGAGGGGAACGCAAGTTTTAGGGCGATGTTGTGCTGAACACCCCGAGGGTGAAGTCGCTGAGCGTTTTGTGTGATGCCGTAACCAGGCGCGAGCCGAGAAGGAGCGCTAGATGTTGTGCCGTCAAAGCGAGCGCTTGAGCGAAGAGTTGTTGAAGGTCGACACGTGGTTGCGCCGCAGTCCGCAGCGCGATCACGAGGCGGTGGGGCGGCGGATCGGCCGGCACTTGGGGAAGAATCCGGCGACGGCGGCGTCATCGTCGCAGCGGTGTTACGCGACTGCCAGGGCCGCGCCTGCGCTCTGCGGATCAGCCGCCGACTCGATGCCGGCCAGAAGGCCCACAGGGAAAAGGGGCACCCGTGAAATCACTAATGGAGTGCCGAAAATAACCCATTAATTACGTAACTGACTCATTAACAATGAAACCGTTTCCCGAACTGCGGAACTCGGGTTATGGCGGCTTAAAAACTAACCAGCAACGGCTAGTGACCTTGAGGGGCCCAGCTAAAGACCCCGTCGTTTAATCGGTAACAGCCCAAGCGCGTAGGCCCGCAGTCGGGAACTGCCCCATATTCATTCCGCGGTCGGTGGACTACGCTGCGCTCATGAACCTCATCATTCTGATAATTGTACTCCTTCTTCTGTTCGGCGGCGGTGGCTTTTATTTTGGCGGTCCGGCCATCGGCGGCGGTGCATTGGGCCTAGTTCTAGTCATTGCGATCATCATTTATGTGATGGGCGGTTTTCGCGGAAAATAAGCGTAACGCGGGCTGAGTCGGGCGCGGTTTTTTTAAGGGCAGACGGTGGCAACCGGTCCGGCAGAAAAAAGCCCGCTCACGCAACGTGCGCTGCTTGCGGTTCGTTCCGCGCAGGCAACGCATGATGAATTTCCCCTTCCGGGGAGTGATAAAAACCAATAACTAATGAAAAAAAATACACTGATCCTCGCCACTGCCGCGCTCTTGATGGGCGGCGCTTTAACCTCCCAGGCGCAAAACGTCGCTTCGCCTGAGCTCAACACAACGACGACGAGAAGCACTTATCGCGCGGCCGATGACTTCGGACCCCATGCCGGCGAATGGGAGTTTACCCTCGGCGGCAGCGGTTCGAGCAATAAAAGCTTTGACCGTTCCTTGGGCGGAGTGAACTTTTCGCTGGGCTATTTCACGACCAGTACGCTCGAAGTTTTAGTGCGGCAGACGTTTAATTATTCCAATCCCGCAGGTGGCAGCGGGACCGAATACGATGGCTCAACCTTCGTGGCAGTGGATCAACATTTTGACCTAGGCCGCCTCCGTCCGTTTGTCGGCCTTAATTTTGGTGGGCTTTACGGGGAAAATACTACGGACACGTGGGCTGCAGGCATTGAGGGGGGATTGAAGTTCTATGTGCACCCGACGACCTTTCTCTTCGGTTTGGTGAACTACGAGTGGACCTTCAAAGACTCTGACGCCGCGGGTGATAATTTCGACAGTGGAGCCTTCCTTTGGACCATGGGTGTCGGCTTTAACTTCTGATGCGGGTGATTTTTAGCTGTGTTTCCGCTTCCGCCAGTGCTCCTTCGCCTTGAGCGGAGGAGCTTTTTTTTGCGATGGATGCGTTTTTTTTTGGCATCAAAGCAGCGACGGTGGATCAGGCCGATCGCCCAGTAAGCCTACCACGCTAAAGTTACAACCTACGCGTGGCCTCAGCCGGCGTTTTGCGCGATCAGCCACCACGTGTAGCCCACGTACACGGCCAACAGGCCCGCACCTTCGCCACGGGAAATCTTGCCGCCGGATTTCGACAGGGGCAGCAACACCACGGCCAGTACCAGCATGGCCGAGAGGTCGACCAGGTTGATGCCGGGAGCTTGAATCGGGTGCAGCAAAGCGCACAGGCCCAGAATACCCACGATGTTAAAAATATTGGAGCCAACGATATTGCCCAGAGCGACATCCCCATTCTTGCGGATCGCCGCCACCATCGAGGTGGCGAGTTCGGGCATACTCGTGCCGACCGCAACAATCGTCAGCCCGATCACGGTTTGGCTGATGCCCCAGCCTTCGGCCAAGTTAACCGCACCCGAGACGAAGAAATGGCTGCCGGCCACCAGTACGCCCAAGCCAGCGGCGGTGTAGGCAATCGCCAGGCCAAGACTTAGCTTGGCGGCAGGTGGGGTGCCTTCGTTGCTCATTTCATCGCTGAATTCAGCGGCCACCACCGCGTTGCCGGCGGTCGTTTTGCGCGCCGCACGCACCGTCGACACCGTGTAAACGATCACCCCGAGAAACAGCACCGCGCCTTCCCAGCGCGCGAGGGTTGCATCGAGCAAAAACACACCGAGCACCACCGTCAGACCGATCATGATCGGGATTTCACGGCGAATGATTTGGGCGGAGGAGCTGATCGGGCTGACCAGGGCGCAGAGCCCCAGGATAAGCGCGATATTGCAGATGTTGGATCCCACCACATTGCCGATGGAAATGGCGCCGTTGCCTGCAAACGCGGCCTGTAAGCTGACGACCATCTCGGGGCTGCTGGTGCCGTAGGCGATCACGGTCAAACCGATGACCAGTGGGCTCAAGCCCAAGCGCAGTGCGAGCCCCGCGCCGCCCTTGATGAGCGTCTGTGCACCGATGTAGAGCAGGCCGAGACCGCCGATAAGATAAATCCAAGAAATCATGACAGCTAGGCGTACCCAAAGTGGGGAGCTCGGCTAGCCCAAAAACAACAGGATGGAAACGGCGCGCCCAATTCCAGTGGCACGCCGTAGGGAAGTGGAGTTATGCGGAAGCGAAAACGATTCCGCTGAACGGCCAAATCGACGGTTACTGGTCGGGGAAAAACCAGGGCGAGCTGCCGAGGTTTTCCCCTTTGACCTGCCGGTCGGCATGTTCAGCGCAACGGTGATCAATCGGCATTTCTGATGAGCAGACTGGACGGCTGCGCTACGTCAGGCGGCTACAGCTTAATTTAAACTGCTGCTAGGACGCGAAAGGGGCTCACTCCACGCCGGTCACGGGCAAATCGGCGGGATGCTCGATGGAGAACTTCAGCGGGATCTCGCGCTTTTCGCCCGGCTTCAGGTCGATGCGCCAGGTGAGGATTCCCGCCGCGTCACGGAGAATGCCGGGTTTGGGCGGTTGCGCAGCGGCGTCTTCGGGCTTGAGCAGCTCGCGGGCGGCGGGCGCAATCAGTTCGACGACGATCTTCTCATCGCGCGATACCGGCGCGACATCCTGGAGTACGACGCGCTCGGTGGTGCGCTTGTTGTTGGTGAGCGTCACCACAATGTCGTAGGTGGTGCGGCGGCTCTTGGTGGTGAAACCGGTGTCTTCGGTGAAGCGGGAAACGATTTTGCGCTTGATCGCGATGCCCTCGTCGGCCCCGAGGTTGAGGGTGAACTTTTCGCCGGGCATGGTGGTGGCAAGCCGCGCGGATGCCACAAAGGTGTCGTCGAGAAACACGTTGAGCGCACCGGCGAGCAGGGGAAGTTCACTGCGGTTAACCACGGCGGCGGCCAGGTACGCGGTCTCTTGGAGTTTGGGCGTCGCCTGATAACTGAGTTCGGCGGCTAGCGTAACGGCGCCGAGCGGCAGGCGCTGCGGGGTGTTGTCGCTGGTCAAGGTGACGGGCGTGGCGATCTTGAAACTGGCACTGGTGGCGGCGGTCTCGATTTGTGCGCTGGCGTTAAGGGCTGCGATCGGCTCGGGTGCGGCAAAGTGGTCTACCATGGCGGCGGTCGGGGCCAGGGACGATTCGAGGGATTTGCGCTTTGCAGCGCCACCGAGGCCGCGGTCGAAGGCCATTGAGCTGCCTTTCGTGATTCCGTAGGTCACCGGCTGGGCGACATCGACCAGCCACGGCGTGATTTCGGGGGCGGCGCCGCCCAATCCGGGGCGCGCGGTGGAAAGGGTCAAGGTGATGGACTTCCAGTCCTCGCCGGTGCCGTTGCGCACCAGGCCAAAGGCGTCGAGCTGCACCTGGCGTTTTTCCGAGCGCAGGCGGGCGTCGTAGGCGGGCGTCCAGGAGGCGCCGGGCAGGCCGTAACTGAGGGTGAGGTCGAGTTTGCCGGCGGCCTCGGTGGCGAGGCGCACGGTGACGGTTTTTTGGGCGCGGCGGGAGGGTTGTTTGCCGCGCAATTCGTTGAGCTGCGCCTGGGTGGCGGCGATTTTTTCGGCGAGGGAGGTGCGGTCGAGGTCGAGTTTTTGGGCGGCTGAGTCGAGGCGCGCGCGCTGGGAGGCGGAGAAGCCGAGGAGTTTCTCGTAATCTTCGAGCGCGGGGCGGGCCGGGGGTGTTTCGCCGGGGCGCGAGGTCACGGGGGTGGTGGAGACTTTTTCAATGCTGGTGAGCAGTGCGCGCTGGGATTCGAGCACGCTGCCCTGGTCGTTGAGGGCGCGTTCGTCGCGGCGCAGGGCGAGCAGTTGGTCTTCGAGGGTTTTAACGCGGGCGTCGGGCTCGGCGGTGACGTAGGCGATGCGCGTGGTGATGTCCAAAAGGGCGGCGGCGGTGGTGCCCTTGGCGGAGACCTGCACCGATTCGTCGAGGAGCGCGGCGGGCAGTTGTGCGAAACTGATTTCGGAGGTGCCGGCGGGCACGTCGATGAGCGAGGCGGTGCGAGTGACCACGGCGCGGTCCGGGTAAATGGTGGCGGCGGTGAGGGTGGATTCGGCGGGAATCGGCGCGGCGAACGCGGAGGTGCAAACCAGCGCGACAAGGACCAGGGGCAGGCGGAGTAGGTTCATAGGGGAGGGCGTGAGGTGAGTAAGACTGCAAGAATCGGGAAACGATCCAAGGGCGTAAAAAATAAGGCGGAATGGGCTGAGCCGAGGAATCGAGGGCGGCATAAAAAAGGCGGCGCCCGCAATGGGGCGCCGCCGGAAACAAAGGAATCGGGACGGGATGCGCCGCGTACGGGGCGGGTGTTACCAGGTGTCGCTGCGGAAGGGCACCGCGGGCAGGCCTTCGACGTTGAACAGACCTGCGAGCGGTGCGTTGCGCCAGGCGTAACGCACCGCAACCGGGGCGGGCACTTCGGCGCTGGTCACGAGCACGGTGTCTTTTTGGATCTTCGCGGTGGCGGCTTTGAACACCTTGTCCTCACCAGCCAGTTCGAAGCCGACCAGGGCGTTGAGCGGCGCAATCAGCCCGCCGTTGACCTCGGTGAAGCTCACGCGGAAGCCGGTGCCGTCGCGCTCGGCCTTGGTGAACACCGGGCCGCTCGCGACGATCTTTTGGGAATAATTGCGGGCCAGCGCGATGCGGGCGAGGCGGCGGCCGACGTCCTTTTTGTTGCGCGGGTGAATGTCGTTCACGTCACCGATATCCACGGTGACGGCTTGGCCGGTGTTGGGCAGGGAGAGGGTCTGGGTTTGGGCTTCGCGCAGGAAGGCCCAGGTGGTGTCGGTGGGGCTTTGGTAGTTGGCCAGTTGCACCCAATAAAAGGGGAAATCG
>JBIIMH010000311.1:0-3420 GCA_044338095.1 Rariglobus sp.
GGGCGCGGGTGGCCTCGCCGGCGGCGGCGGCACGGGCTTTTTCGGCTTCCATGAACGGCGTGAGGTAGGCGACCGAGCGCTTCATCACGCGGGCACTTTTCACGACTTGAGGGAGAAACATTTTGCCGGCGCCGAACAGGTCGCCGACCACGCGCATGCCGTCCATGAGCGGGCCTTCGATGATGTCGAGGGGGCGCGGATACTTTTGGCGGCACTCCTCGGTGTCTTGCTCGACGAAGGTGTCGATGCCTTTGACCAAGGCGTAGGAAAGACGGGCCTCGACCGTGCCGTTGCGCCATTCATCGAGCGGGGCTTTGTCGGCGACGACTCCGCCGGCTTTTGCGGCGTCGAGTTCGGCCTTAATCGCGTCGGCTTTAATGATCAGCTTTTCGGTGGCGTCGGCGTGTTTATTGAGAATGACGTCCTCGCAGAGCTGGCGTAGCTCGGGCTCTATCTCGTCGTAGTTGCCCAACATGCCGGCATTGACGATCGCCATGTCCATGCCCGCCTTGATGGCGTGGTAAAGGAACACGGTGTGGATGGCTTCGCGCACCGGGTTGTTGCCGCGGAAACTGAAGGAGACGTTGGACAGACCGCCGGAAACTTTGGCGTAGGGCAGGGTGGCTTTGATGATCCGCGTGGCCTCGATGAAATCGACCGCGTAGTTGTTGTGCTCCTCGATGCCGGTGGCGACGGTGAGGATGTTGGGGTCAAAAATGATGTCCTCGGGCGGGAAACCGAGGGTGTCGACGAGTAGCCGGTAGGCGCGGGTGCAGATGCGGACTTTTTCGTCGCGGGTGGCGGCCTGGCCCTGTTCATCGAAGGCCATGACCACGGCGGCGGCGCCGTAGCGCATGAGCAGGTGAGCGCGGCGCAGGAACTCGGTTTCGCCGTCCTTGAGCGAGATGGAATTGACGATGCCTTTGCCCTGGAGGCATTGCAGGCCCGCCTCGAGGACGGACCATTTGGACGAGTCGATCATGACCGGCACGCGGGTGATGTCGGGCTCGGCGGCGATCAAGTTGAGGAACTTGACCATGGTGGTTTCGCCCTCGATGAGCGCCTCGTCGACGTTGATGTCGATGATGTTGGCGCCGGACTCGACCTGTTGTTTGGCGATGGCAAGGCAGGCGTCCCAATCGCCGGCCTTGAGGGCCTTGGCGAACTTGGGCGAGCCAGTGATGTTGGTGCGTTCACCAACGACGAGGAAGGAGGAGGCGGCGGAGCTTTGCATGGCTTAACGAGTGACCAAGGACCAATGCTCAATGACCAATGACCAAGGACCAAGGACCAATGGCCAAGGACGAATGACCAATGGCCAAGGACGAATGACCAATGACCAAGGCCCAATAGCCAATGGCAAATGACCGCGGGAGGGTGTGGTGAGTGGGGGATTCTTCATTGGGAATTGGTCATTGGGAATTGGACATTTCGCTGCGATCAGGCCGTCAGGGGTTCGAGGCCGCTGAGGCGCAGGGCGGTGGGGATCACGGGTGGTTTACGCGGGGGCAGGCCGCGCACGGCGTCGGCAATGGCGCCGATGTGAGGCGGGGTGGAGCCGCAGCAGCCGCCGACCATGTTAACCAGTCCTGCAGTGGCGAATTCACGTTGGATTTCGGCCATGTCGGCGGGCGATTCGTCGTAGCCGCCAAACGCGTTGGGCAGGCCGGCGTTCGGATAACAGGTGATGTAGCAGTCGGCGATGCGGGAGAGTTCCTCGATGTAAGGGCGCATGGCGCGGCCGCCGAGAGCACAGTTGATGCCGACCGAAAACGGCTTCGCGTGGCGAATACTGTTATAGAACGCCTCGGTGGTTTGACCGGAGAGCGTGCGACCGGAAGCGTCGGTAATCGTCACCGAAATCATCACCGGCAGGCGGATGTTTTTCTCCTCAAAAACGCCTTCGATGGCGAAGAGCGCGGCCTTGGAATTGAGGGTGTCGAAGATCGTTTCAACGAGCAGTATGTCGACGCCGGCGTCGATGAGGGCGCGGGTTTGTTGGGTATAAGCTTCGACCACGCCGGCCCAGGTTACGGCGCGGTAGTCGGGGCGATTAACATCCGGGGACATCGAGAGCGTACGGTTGAGCGGGCCGATGGCACCGGCGACAAAACAGCGGCGACCCGGGGTGGCGGCCTCGGCTGCTCGGGCGGCGCGTAGGGCGCAGGCGACGGCCGCGTGGTTGAGCTCGGTGACGATCGACTCCAGGTGGTAATCGGCCATACCGATGGTGGTGGCTGAAAAACTATTGGTTTCCACGATGTCGGCACCGGCGGCGAAGTAAGCGGCGTGGATTTCCTCGATGACGGACGGTTTGGTGAGGCAGAGCAGGTCGTTGTTGCCCTTCAAGTCGTGCGGGTAGTCGGCGAACTGGGCGCCGCGGAAATCGGCCTCGGTGAGGTTGTAAGTCTGGACCATTGACCCCATGGCGCCGTCGAGCACGGCAATGCGGCGGGCAAACAGCTCGCGAAGGGCGGCAAAAGAGGCGGATTCAGGCAAGGTAGCGGCGGCGGACATGGCGGGTGAGAGTTGCGATTTGAAGCGGCAAACCAAGGTAAAATCCGCAGCGAAGCAAGAAACATATCCTTACATGCGGATGCGTTGATGCGATGATTGGCGAGGCCGGTTAGGACGAGGTGTTCGGCGTCGGATACAGAAAACGCGAGGAGTTTGGCAACGGTTGCACAGGCTTAGGCGTTGAAGTGGTCGGCGGCGGGAGGCACGTTGGCTGACGGTTCGTTGTTCTTTTTCAATTTTTGTCCGGGCAGCGGGGAAGGCCGTGAAATTCGGCAACAGTTGCGCTGCGGTAACGTATCAAACCAGACCCACACCTTGCGAACGAACGCAGGGGCAAAGCCAATCGGAGTCGCATCCGGTGAAGGCGAGGGGCGAGGACGCGGCGCGCAGGCGCGCAAATACCAAACGTTTAATATTCAAATTCCAAAAGAGTCAGCGGCCACCGCCGCACTATTGGAGTTTGAGAATTTGATCCTTTGGAATTTGCGCCCTGCGTGCGCACGAAATACGGAGTCCGAATATCCCGTCCGGGCATACTCACGCGGTGGTCGCTAACCTTTGCGGGTGACCATGCGCGAAATCTTCATCGCAAAATGAAGCGTGAGGGCAGGTTGCGGACTTTGTTTTTCAACAGGTTCGTCTGCTCGCATTGCGTACAGACAGATCCTATATGAAAAACACCACTCACTCCCGGAGCGCTTCGGCGCGCCGGTTTGTATCCGTCGCCGCTATTATTATAGCGACGACTTTTAATATAAAGGCCGCCGAGGCCGAAAAAGATAACGCTGCGCCTACGGATGCGGCGCCGATCGAATTAGTACCTATGGTGGTTACTGCGACGCGAGTCCTAACCCCCGTAGATCGTACTGCTGCGTCAGTGACTTCACTTAGCACCAGAGAGCT
>JBIIMH010000312.1:0-3416 GCA_044338095.1 Rariglobus sp.
CGACCTCCGAGCTCATCAAGCTGGCGTGATCCGGCGTAGCCGCGCCGTCCCAGTCGTCCGGCCAGATCGGGGGCTACTTTCGCCGTCGCTTCAAATAGAAGCGGCGGCTTTTTTTGTGCCCACCGGACAAGCGGACGCTCACTTGTCGATGGACGGCAGTTGCAAATTGCGGGCGTGGAAGGCCAGCGAGTCCTGAATGTGGGTCTCCCAGTAATCCCAGGTGTGGCCCCCGGCGTACTCTTGGTAACGATGCGGGACGCGGGCTGCGGTAAGGTCCGAATGAAAGGTGCGGTTGTCTTCGATCAGGAAGTCATCCCGACCGCAGTCGATCAGCAGCTCCGGCAAGTTGCCGTTGGCCACGGCGCGCCGGGCTTGGACGAGCAGGTCGTGATCGGAGCCACGCGGATCATCGCCAAAGATGTGGCGTAGTTCCGCAATAAAAGCCGGGCCGCGCGCCACCAGTGAGGGGGTACTGAAGTCCTGCCAGCATACTGCGCCCGAATGGCTGTTGACCGAGCAAAAGCGGTCGGCGTACCCCAAGCCGATACGCAGCGCGCCGTAACCACCCATCGACAGGCCGCCGATGGCGCGGGCCGAGCGCTCGGGACGCGCCTGGAAGTTGCGCTCGATGAACTCGGGTAACTCCACGCCGATGTGGCGGGCGTAATCAGGTCCGGCGGCGTGCTTGGTGTAAAAACTCCGATACCCGTCCGGCATGACCACGATGATCGGCAGGTCGCGCACGAACCATTCGATGCGCGAGCGGCGCAGCCACATACTGGAGTCGTCCCCAAGCCCGTGCAGCAGGTAAAACGTCGCAAACGGGGGCTTGCCAGTTTCCGGCAGCAGGACCTCTGCGATGGTCTGCTTGCCGAGAATGTTGCTGAACCAGTGAAGGGTAGACCATGCCATGATGGGGCAAAATCCAAAGGCCAAAACCCCAAAGGCCAAATGAAATCGCCGCAGCCTGGTCATTGACCATTGGTCCTTGGTCATTGGGCCTTGGTCATTCCTCGGCCCCCTGGGCCCGTCGCGGGCCGTTACTCGACGCGCACGATGTAGCCGCGCAGGTATTCGCTTTCGGGCATGGTCACGAGAACCGGGTGGTCGGCGGGTTGATGGCAGAACTCGGCCACGCGCACCTTGCGTTTGGCGTCGGTCGCCGCCTCGGCCAGCACGCTGCGCAACTCGGCATCCTGCATGTGGTGCGAGCAGGTGTAGGTGGCCAGTACGCCGCCGGGCACCAGGCTCTGCATGGCGCGTAAATTGATCTCCTTGTAGCCGCGCAACGCACCCTCCAGCGCGCTCTTGGATTTGGCGAAAGGAGGCGGGTCGAGCACGATCACGTCCCAGAGCGGTTCGCCATGGCGAGCGGGGTCGTTGAACCAGTCAAACACGTTGGCCACGGCGAAGGAGGCGTTAACGCCGTTGCGCGCGGCGTTTTTGCGCGCTTGGTCGATGGCGTCGGTCGCGCTGTCGAGACCGAGAACCTCCTTGGCTCCTGCACGCGCGGCATGCAGGGCGAACGGGCCTTGATTACAGAACGCATCGAGCACGCGCTTGCCGGCGCAGTATTTGGCCAAGACGGCGTGTTGCTCACGTTGATCCAGGTAAAAGCCGGTTTTTTGGCCGCTTTGCAGGTCGAGCCAGTAGTCAAAGCCGTCGATTTTCTCCCAGCGCGGCTCCCAGGCGCGGCCGCTGCGGGTGTGCACCCCGAGCGAAAGCCCCTCAAGTTTGCGGATGTGGGCGTCGTTGCGCACGATGATCTCGGCCGGGGAGAGCAACTCCGCCAGCAGTTCCACGATCACATCCGTGCGCTGGTCCATGGCGAGGGTCTGCACTTGCAACACCAGGGTGTCGCCAAATTGATCGACCACCACGCCGGGAAGGTCGTCGGACTCGGACCAAACGAGTCGGCGATGCTGCTGAGCTCCAGTCGCTTGGACGTTGGAGGCAGGGGTTTCTCTGCGGGCAATGGCTTTGGTGAGCGCGAGCCTGAGGTAGGCCTCGTCGAGCGTCACGCGTTGCGTGCTCAAGCGGCGCCAGATGATCTGTGACTTGGAATTGTAGATACCGCTGCCGAGGAAACGGCCGGCGCGGTCGCGGCATTCGACGACACCACCGTCATTTGCCGCTGGAAGGAGGGCTTCGACCTCATTGGCAAACACCCACGGGTGGCCGGAGAGGACGCGGGACTTGGCGTTGGCTTTGAGTTTTAGCGAGGGGACCGGTGACGACATCGGGGCATCATCACGCCCAATGCGCCGAGGAGAAGCTCAAACTCAGGCTGCGATCTTCTCCTCGGAAATAAACTCGTGAGAGGACTCGATCACCACGGCTTGACGGCTAACCTCGTGGAACCCGAACTCGTCCTCGTAACCCTCGGGGCTGCGCTTCATCGAACGCAGCATCCAAACGAGGCCGATGAGATAAGCGGAGGCGACTAAAGTGGCGATAATGGTGATCATTGGGATAAGGGGTAGTGGTGTACCCCCATGTATCGGCACAAAGTCGGAAAAATAAAGTGGATTTTAGCCTCTGGCCGTCGGCGACTTGCGTCCTCAATCGCGCCTCTGGATAGTTCACCCTACGATTGGAAATCGGCTTAATTAGTGGGGGCGATTGAGGGATAACCCCTAGATACCTGGCCCGTTTTCCGCCAAACCTCGGTTAGGTAATGAACCCTACCTAATCCCGACCCTGATTTTAGTCCAAACGAGGGTCAAATCAGCGGCCCGGCTCGTCATCGACCGGTTGGCGACCGGGTTGATAGCCAAGTTCGTTCTCAAAGCCTTCGGGTGCACGTATCAGCGCACGGGCCAATACAAGAACGCAGACGGCGTACACCGCCGATAACAATATGATTACTAACGACATTTTAGGGGGGAGGGGTGATCGACTAACTCATTTTCAATGCAGACGCGTCAAGTTCGATACTTAAGCCTGCTGGTGTTTAGCGATGAATTTACCCCGCATCGTGGCGGCAAGTTGAGGCATTCCGCACCTGCCGCCTTGCGCTCACCCTCGGGTCGGCGTCTGCTCCACCTTCCTCTGCCCATGATCGGTCTCCGTGATGACACTTCTGATGCCTTGCCTGCTCCGCCGCCCCCCTCGCGCGCGCCGGAGTTCGCCGCGAAGTTGTTCTCCGCCGGCGGGTGGTTGCAAACCAGCCTCGGGCTCGAACACCGCCCGCAGCAGGAGAAAATGGCCCGCGCCGTCGCCCAGGCCATGAAGACCGACCAGTCCCTCCTGTTCGAGGCCGGCACCGGCGTAGGTAAATCCCTCGCGTACCTCCTGCCAGGCATCGTGCACGCCATGGACCAGTCGCGGCAGATGATCGTCTCCACCCACACGATCGCACTCCAGGAACAGCTCGACCAAAAGGACCTGCCGCTGTGCCGCCGGGTGTTTTCTGC
>JBIIMH010000313.1:0-3399 GCA_044338095.1 Rariglobus sp.
CCACCAGAGTGGGGGCAATGCCGGCGGCACGCTTCACCCATTGGGCCGCACCTTCCCAGTGATTGCTGGCCATAAGATCACCGAGCGTTTGGCCGACGCTCGCTGGTTGGATCGGCGTGAAATCAAATGAAAAGTGGCGGAAGTCATCTTCTCGTAGCGCAACGAGGATGAATCGCGGGCGCAGTTGCGGGACGCCTAAATCCCGCGCTTGAATCACCCGAAACGAGGGGATGTATCCGAGATCGGTAAGTTGCTGAAACAAGTCGCGCCGGTAGTCGGAAAATTTATCCGAGGCAAACCCCTGCACATTTTCAAGCATCACGGCGCGCGGTTTGATTTCGCGAACCAATCGTAGTGCCTCGGGGAAAAGGTCGCGTTCGTCGTTGGGCCCAAGCTGTCGTCCGGCAACCGAAAATGGGGGGCATGGAACGCCGCCAGCCAGTAAGTCTACGCCTTTAAAGTTGTTTCCATTGATTTGTTTAACGTCTATTTCGTGTACGCTCCACTCCGGGTGATTAAGGCGCAACGTTGCGCAAGCGTGGGGGTCGATTTCGACGGCACCGATGTTGGCAAAACCAGCTGAATGTAGGCCGAGGGCTTGGCCTCCGGCTCCTGCGCAAATTTCAAATACAGTCGCTTTATTCACGCCCCACCAACGCCGGATTTATCAAGTTGAGTCAATGTCCGCATCACGTGGTTTCTATGCCTGCTGAAAATGGGCTCGGGGCGGCTAAAAATGAGTTCAGTTCGTTACAGGGTTACATAAGCCAGCAACAAAGACCCGAAACGTGGAAATAGAGGCGAACGTATCCCTGTAACGACCCGCCTCTCCACCCATTTTCACCCGACTTTATCGTTCTTGAAATAAATAAATCGTTAGCTAACGTCTTATTTAATGCCTTACGAGCCATTGGATAAAGATCGCCTGACTCAAGCGCTGCGACGCTTGGGCGAGCTTGCTGTGGCCGGGGGCGTTGAGTTGGAACTTTCCTTGTATGGCGGCGCCGTTTTCACCTTGGTCTATGGTTCGCGCGACAGCACCAAGGACGTGGACGCGTTGATTCGTCCCTCCGCTATCGGCCATCGCCTTGCCCTTCGGGTCGCGCATGAACTGGGGCTGCCCGAGGACTGGATCAACTCCGGTGTCGCCCAATTTTTGGCCGAGCAGGAAGCCAAACGCGCACTGCCGGCGGAGATGTTTGGTCCGGGTCTCCAGGTCACCGTGCCGACGGCCGCCTACCTGCTGGCGCTCAAGTTGCGCGCCTGCCGTCCGCCGTTGCCTGGTTATCCGGGCGACGCGGCCGACATCCGTTTCCTTCTTGGCAAACTCAAGCCGGGTTCACGCGAAGAGGTAGACGCGATTTTTGCGCGTTTCTTCCCGCACGATGTACTCACCGAGCGCGCACGGGAAATTATTGAAACCACGCTTGCCGACATCGGCTGATTTTCATGCAACCGCGCCCACAAACGTTGGCCGAGGTGGCCGCCCGTGCCGATACGCTCGAGCGTTTCGGCCGCGAGCTGGCGGACTGGTTGCACACGGTGCGCAAGCTGGGATCGAGGCCGGCGCTTGCCCAGACGTTTGCGGCGGCACCGCTGCGATTGGCGGGTCGTTTTGCCGAGGGCGCTTTGGCTGATGCCACGCTTGCGGCCTATGCTGACTGGTTGGCCATCCGCATCCGCACCGAGCCGCCGACTTGGTGTTTTGAGCCGGAGCGAATCGCACCCGTGCCCTGGTTTGCAGACGAAGGGCCGCGCTCGCGTCTGCTCGCCCTGCGCGACACGCCGCCGGCTTTCAAGCGCCGCAACCTATTCACGTCCGCGCCCGATCTGCCGGTGCGCCTGCGCCGAGGCCGCCCGCCGGTGCCTGTGGAGGTCAAGCGTGCCGTAAACGCCGCCCGACAGCGCCGCTTTCAGCAAAAACGCCGCGAACTCTTGCGCGACTTACTGGGACGCGTGGAGCGTGGAGAACTTAACACGTAGGTGGCCTTCCCATACTGGAGCGCGCTGCACGCACAAAAAAGCCCGCCGGTTGAGGGCGGGCTGGATGTGCGAGGTTATCGAGGCGTAAAGCCGATCCGCTTCGCTCAAATCGCGTGGATCGCGCTCTTGCTCACGGCCATCGCCGCTTCTTTCACCGCTTCCGACATCGTCGGGTGAGCGTGGATCGTGCGGGCCAAATCTTCGGCGCTGCCGCCGTATTCCATGTGCGTGACGATCTCGCTAATGAGTTCGCCAGCGTTCTTACCGAGGATTTGCGCGCCGAGGATTTTGTCGGTCTTGGCGTCGGCGATGATTTTTACGTAGCCGTCGCCGGCGTCGTTGGCCAAGGCGCGGGCGTTGGCGGCGAAGTTGAACTTGCCCACGTTGATCGCCAGGCCCTTGGCCTTGGCGGCGTCTTCACCCAAACCCACCGAGGCGAGCTCGGGGTCGGTGTAAACAATCGCGGGCATCAGGTCCCAGTTAACATGGCCGTGTTTGCCTGCGATCCACTCGGCAACCGCGATGCCGTCTTCCTCGGCCTTGTGCGCGAGCATCGGGCCGTCGATCACGTCGCCAATCGCCCACACGCCGGCGGCGGTGGTCTTGAGGTGGGCGTCGACTTGGATGCGCTTTTTGTCGGTCAACGCGACACCGGCTGCAGCGAGGTTGAGGTTGTCGGCAAACGGGCGGCGGCCGACGGCGACGAGCACCTTGTCGGCGGGGAACTCCAAGACTTTACCCTCGCGCTCGGCGGTGAGGATGCCGTTGGCGAAGCCGGTGACTTTGGCGCCGCACTCGATCTTGAGTCCCTGTTTTTGTAGCAGTCGGGTGAAGTTGCGCACGATGTCGTCGTCGAAGGTGGCGGCGATTTTGGGCAAGAACTCGATCACGGTGACCTCGGCGCCGAGGCGGGCCCAGACCGAGCCGAGTTCGAGGCCGATGGCGCCGCCGCCCACGACCACCAGCTTCTTCGGCACGGTGGGCAGGGTGAGGGCTTCGGTGCTGGAGATGACCGTCTCGCCGTCAAACTTCATGAAGGGCAACTCAACCGGCGCCGAACCGGTGGCGATGACGATGTTTTTGGCGGTGAGCTGCTGGTCGCCGACGGCGACGGTGTTGGCGGAAACGAAGGCGGCGGCGCCGGTGATGACGGTGACCTTGCGGGCCTTGGCGAGCGCGGCGACGCCTCCGGTCAATTTGGTGACGATGCCGTCCTTCTTCTTGAGCATGGCGGCGACGTCGATGGAGACGCCGTCTATTTTGATGCCGTGTTCGGCCGCGTGTTTTTGTGCGAACAGGAAGTGCTCGGAGGAGGCGAGCAGGGCTTTGCTGGGGATGCAGCCGACATTGAGGCAGGTGCCGCCGAGGGTGGCGCGTTTGTCGATGAGGGCGACCTTGAGGCCGAGCTGGGCGGCG
>JBIIMH010000314.1:0-3391 GCA_044338095.1 Rariglobus sp.
AACCGCTGGTATCATTCGGGGATCACGAAAGAATCGGCACATTCTGGGAAAACTTTACCCAAAGACGTCCCTCCGAAAACGGGGTCGGGCCGTTACATGGATAAAATCAACGCAGATTTTCACTTATTCCATTATTTCACATTGGTTTATGTAGCCATGTAACGCCCTGAACCCGATTTGCATATGCCATTTTGCATATGCCCAGATGTGGGCAGCACTTGAAGTGTTAATTAATGCCACTTGGCGCGGCGGGCTGCTTCGCAGGCTTTACACGCGCGACAGGTGATCTCACCTTCCGCCGCATAATCCAGCCATGAAAGGCTGAAGCGAAATCACGCCACCATGAGCCGCCCCCAAGACCCGCTGATTTCCGTCATCGTGCCCTGCTATAACGAGGAGGAGGCGCTGCCGATTCTGTTCCAGCGCCTGGAGGCGGCGATGCGCAGCTGGCCCGGCCGCCATGAGGTGATTTGCATCGATGACGGCTCAAACGACCGCACGTGGGCGCTCATTCAGGCGCAGGCTGCGGCCCTGCCGCACTGGAGCGGCCACGCGTTCTCGCGGAACTTCGGCCACCAGGCGGCAGTTTCGGCCGGTTTAGCCAAGGCCCGAGGTGACGCAGCCGTGATGATCGACGCCGACCTGCAAGATCCGCCCGAGGAGCTGGTGCGCTTTATCAACGAGTGGCAGGCGGGCTACGACGTGGTTTACGGGGTGCGCGAGAGCCGCGACGACCCCGCACTGAAACAAGCGCTCGCGTGGGTTTTTTATCGGATCATGGAGAAACTCGCCTCCATCCACATCCCGCCCGACTCGGGGGATTTCGCGCTGTTTGACCGCAAAGTCGTGGACATCATCACGCGCCTGCCCGAACGCAGCCGCTACTTGCGCGGGCTGCGTTCGTGGGTCGGGTTCCGCCAAAAAGCGCTGGTGTTTAAGCGCCACGCGCGCGCCGCCGGTCAGGCGCACTACACGCTGCGCGCCTCTTTGCAGCTGGCCCTCGACGGCGTGTTTTCATTTTCCACCGTGCCGCTGCGCCTGGCCACCTACCTGGGCTTTGGCCTGTGCGGGATCGCGCTCGGCTTGGCTGGGACGAGCCTGCTGCTCCGGCACTGGCCCGCTGCGCTCGCGCCGCTTGGACTGGGTCCAGAAGCGCTGCCCTCATCCCTGGCGCTTGCAGTTGCGCTTTTTAGCGGCGTGCAGCTGGTCTGCATGGGCATCCTCGGCGAATACTTGGGCCGCATTTACGACGAAGTAAAAGCCCGCCCGACTTGGATTATCGCCCGCTCCGCCGAAGACCCGGATTAACCGCCCCCGCAGGAAGCCTCGCCCCGCTTGCCACCACACAGCCACCGTGGGGCGAGGTGAAAAAACCGTCAAACTCCCGTACCCAGCAGGCAACAGCCGCCCCGCCCCGTTCACCGTTAAACCTTAGGCTTCATTGACCCCTAATATGTTAGGCTAGCACTAGGGCCCAATGGCCCTAGCCCGCTGGGGCCGATTTTGCTATCGCAGCCGCCGCGCAGTTACGGGCACTGTAGCCGCATCGGTTATGCCCCCACTGCTGAACCCCCCCTCATTTTTCGGACGCCGGCGCCCCCATGCGACCCAAGCCAAGCGCCGTTTTGAGGCGAGTCGGTGTGGGGCGCGGCGCGGGTTCACCCTGGTGGAAGCCATCGTGGCGACCATGGTTTTCATGATGGTTATCCTTGGCGTCTATTCCGCCATCATCAAGGCCTACCAAATCAGCCAGCTCACCCGCTATAACGACCAAGCGCGCGCCGTGTTGCTGAGTTATATTGATCAGTTTCAACGGCTGGAAACGGCGGACAACAACTTGGTCAGGCCCTTTTTCACTCCCGCCCTGCCCACCGGATCGGGAATGGATAACTTGAACCGGCTGAACGACTCTGCCGCCAACGCCGCTGCGGTGGTCACCGCCACGAGTGGAGCCTATATAGAAGTGACCCTTGGCGATGGCGGCGGCGTTTCGCCCATCACCGCCCGCGTCACCCGCTCGATTTACCCAGTGGATGTCGCCACCGGAGCCCTTCTGGCGACCACCACAGCGACCACCACCTACTACAAACAGCCCGGCTACTCGTTGGTGGGCATTTTCACCATTTCCTACACGCTGCCCTCGGGTAAAACCTACACCCAGCGCCTGTCTACCTCTCGCGCTATTCCCTGATTCCATCCCGTGAACGCTTCCACCCTACGCGCCAAAACCAAGGGGTTCACCCTGGCCGAAATCATGATCGCCTCGACCATTGGCTTGGTCGTGCTGGCGGCGATCGCGCAGACTTTTGTGGTCACCTTTCGTATCATCCACAAAAACCAAGTCATCACCAAGGCGCTCACCAACACGCGACTGGTGCAAGAACACCTCACTCACGAGCTGTCCACGGCGATCAGCAAAACCTCACTGCCCAACCCGACGCGCCCCGTCATGTCGGGCACCCCGGCTACTTTCAGCTACGCCGACCCCCACACCGGCACAACGGTCAGCTACAACTATTTCCCGCAAATCACCTACCGTGTTCCGATCGGCTCGGTCGCCACACCGGCTGGAGCCACCTCCAGCAGCAGCTCCAGTATCGTTATCACCCAGCAGGGGGACATGCTGGTCGAGGCGGGCGATTACCTCATCGTCAACGACCCCAACTCCGGCAGCCTGCTTAAAATCACCGCGGTCAGCGGCTTGGTCGGTGCAGCCGGCAACCTCACCTTGAGCCTAGACCAGAGTATCGTCGCCGCTCAGGCCGCCCAAGGCACCGCACCAAAAGACCTAACCACAAGCACCACGCTAACCATACAGCGGCAGCGCCGCTACGATGTCGTGCTCGGAAGTGACGGACTCTATGAGTTGCGCTGGTACAAAAGCACCTCCAGCACCACCTACGCCGTACTTTCAAAAAACATAAACCCCGACAACTACCAGTTGTTTGCAAAAGTGGATTCCACGAAGCCCACGGCCTCGGCAACGGATTTGCCGGAGTCGGCGGTTAAATGGCGTATGTCTTACCTGGCTTCGGCCGAGGAACGTGCGCCGGTGATCGCGGGAGGAAGTTCCACCTATTATCAAACCAATTACTCCGAAGGCCTGATTATGCCCAAGTCGGGTAACCCGATGGGGACGTCCTCGTACACCGCCACCCCATTAACCGCCTATTCAGGCCTTTATACGACGACCCTGGGCACCACCACAGCCGGCACCACCACTGCGGGCACTACAACCGCTGGCACCACCACGGCCGGCACTACAACGGCCGGCACCACAACCGCCGGCACCACCACAGCTGGCACCACCACCAAGGGCACCACCACCGCTGGCACCACAACCAAGGGTACCACTACGGCCGGCACCACTACGGCCGGCACCACCACCAAG
>JBIIMH010000315.1:0-3388 GCA_044338095.1 Rariglobus sp.
CAGCTTGGAGCGAATGAAGTCCTGTCCGGCCGAAAGCATCGGAATGCCCACGGACATAAACAGAATCGAGGCCATCAAATGCGTGCGTCGACGATCGTTGGCCGTGGGCGTGTCGCCATTGCGGTTGGCGTTATCGGTGATGTTGTCGATCCACGTCTTGTCGTCGTGGGACTCGGTGTAATTAACCGTCTGAGCAGGCCATTTCGCGTAATACCATGGCGAGCCCTTCAGGTAGTACTCAAAGCCCTCCCGCGTACCACTGCCGCGAACGTACTCCCGCACGAAATTGCGGTAACCATCATTCCACGACGCCCAACCGGTGTCGCGCAATTCGCCAGCGATATGGCCACGGAAACTCCACGGCTCGGCGATCAGGATGACGTCGGGCTTCACGCGCTTGAGCGCGGTCTCGATCTTGATCAACACGGGAGCACTCACCAAATCGGCCAGATCGAAACGGAAACCATCCACGCCGTAGGTTTCGATGAGGTGCCGGCAGCTGTCGATGATCAGCCGCGTGACCATGGCAGCGGAACAGCGCAGGTCATTGCCGCAACCGCTCCAATTGGACAACTGGCCCTTGTTGTCCTGCTCAAAGTAATACAGCCGGTCGACAAACATCAGATGTGCCGGCTCGCCCACGTGGTTGTAAACGACGTCCAAAACCACCGCCATCCCGCGCTTATGAAAAGCGCGAACCAGGTCTTGAAACTCCTTCACCCCGCTGGCCTTCGCCGGATTAGTGGCGTAACCGCTGTGAGGCGAAAAGAAATTGGAGGTCATATAACCCCAGTGATACTCGTCTGCCGAGGAGGCATCATTTTCCTGCACCGGCTGAAGCTCGACACAGTTGACCCCGAGTCGGTGGAGGTAAAAGTCTGGGTGTTCGACCCATTTGCGTAACCCGGCAAACCCACGCCGCTCGTCTCCACCCAAGGCGAGCGGAGCGTGTGAAACCAAGTCGCGCACGTGCGCTTCGGCAATCACGAGGTCTTGCCATGCCGGGGTCTTAAAGCTGCGGTCCCCCTTCCCGACCCAGTGTGGGTCGAGCACAATGCCCGGCCCGAGCCGACCGATCGTGGCTTGAGCGTAAGGATCCAGCACACGATGCGCCGGCTCAAAAAGCCCGCAGATATCCCGAGGCCCGTCGACGTGATACCAGTAGAACCAGCCGTGTAAATTCTCGGTCAACACCACTTCCCACACACCCGCATCGACACCTCCAAGTGCCCCAAGGCGATTGAGCGCGTACCGGTAGGGAGCGTGCTGCTCACTGAGCTGGGAACACACGCACAATTCGACGGTTTTCGCGCGCGGGGCGAACAACCGAAACACCGTCTCGCCACCCTTCACGCCGGCACCCATCGGCAACGTGCTTTCCATCTGGAAGAAGAAATCACCAGGCATCAGCGGTACGCTGTGCGAATCAGCCGCATCCGCCCAACGTTCCGACCACGAGGAGGATAGATCCAAGGGGGCGGCAAGGTCGGACTTAAACGAATACCAAAGCACCGACCAGGACAACGAAAGATCTAGGGGTGCGGCCAGGTCGAACTTGAACAAATGCTGCCCCGTACGATCGGGATCGATCGAGTAGTTGAAATTCCCTGACTCGTCTCGCACGCCATTAGGGGCCGAATTGGGGACATTAAGCCAACGTGCCTTATCGGTCACAAATTTAAACTTGTGGTGCGGATACCTGAAAAACCGCTCCGCCGGTCCCGACCAGATCAACACCTCTTCGCCGCCCAAAGTGGAGGGCCGCATCAACCATTCATCGTGAAAAACCGCCTCGTTCCAGCCGTTGAAATCCCCCGCGAGAAACACCTTTTCCTTATCAGCAAACACTTCGGGATGATGGGCACTCCGGATAAAAAACCAAATCTCCCCTTTACGATTAACAAAATAAGCACTCTGACCGCCGAAGGTGTAATCGGGCACGCGGTGTAAACCCGCAAAACTTGCCCCTGAACTCAATGTCAACGGAGGGAGCTTTCGCGCCCGCCAATCTTGGCAAAGCTCGATCACCCCCTGGGTCGGCGAAGTTAACCAAGCGCTAGCAATTTTAGGGACACGAGCAGCCATGATAGTGGAACCGATATCATTGGGCCCGATGCTTTCGCACAAGACCGAAAACACAGGACACGCCATCAACCTAATGACTAGCGATTGACAAACCACCCGCTCCAATCACGTCGTCTTGAACCGTGCCCGAAATCGAAAAAATCCTTGTCGCCATGTCCGGTGGAGTCGACAGCTCCGTCGCCGCCCTGCTGCTCAAGCGCCAAGGCCACGAACTGGTAGGCGCGTACATGAAAAACTGGATCAACGAGGATAACGTCATCGGCCACTGTCCATGGATGCAGGACATAGATGACGCCCGTGCGGTTTGCGATCGTCTGGGCATTGAGTTCCGAGTGGTCAACCTCATGCAGGATTACCGCGAGCGCGTGGTCGCCTACCTGCTCGATGGGTACCAGCGCGGTCTCACCCCCAACCCCGACATCATGTGCAACCGCGAGATCAAGTTTGGGGTCTTCCGTCACTGGGCCCGCGAACACGGTTTCTCAGCGGTGGCCACCGGTCACTACGCCCGCCGTATCGAACTGACCAACACACCAGGTAATCCTAACGGTGGCTCAGGACAGGACGGCGAGTCTCGTTTTGCGCTCATTGAAGGAGCCGACAAGAACAAGGACCAGTCGTACTTTCTTTCCCTGCTTTCACAGGACCAACTGGCCGATGCCCGCTTTCCCATCGGCCACTTGCCCAAACCCGAATTGCGCCGTCTTGCCGCTGAGGCAGGCCTGCCGACAGCCGCCAAAAAGGACAGTCAAGGCATCTGCTTTATCGGCGAAGTCAAAATGCAGGACTTCCTCCGCCAATACGTGCCCGACTTGCCCGGCCCGATCCTGCGCGCTACCGACGGCAAACTCATCGGCGAGCATCGCGGCCTGCACTATTACACCCTAGGGCAGCGCAAAGGAATCGGCGTGCCGTCGAATACGGATAATCAGGCCTACGTCGTCGTAGGCAAACGCGCCGAGGACAACGCCCTCTTGGTCGCATTTGACTCAACCGAAGCGCCCGGATTGTTCCAAACCGAGGTGCGTTTACACGCCGTGCAATGGAACAGTGCGCCGATCACCACACGCTGCCGACTGGAGGGGCGGGTTCGTTACCGCGATCCACGGGTGGCGATTGAGTTTACCCCGCTGTCTGCAGACTCCGCATTGATTCGTTTCGACGAGCCCCAGAGAGGCCTTGCCAGCGGGCAAATACTCGCAATCCACGACGGCGAACGACTGCTGGGTGGCGGGGTGTACCTATAAAGTACCTACGCCGTCGTTAACGAGTAGCGTGCGATCCTGTACCCGGAGCACGCCTA
>JBIIMH010000316.1:0-3375 GCA_044338095.1 Rariglobus sp.
CTCGTCCCAGACCTTTTCCCATTTCTTGCGCCAACTAAACGGGCGTGCGCACACGGCGCAGGTTTTCACCGGCAGGTCGGATTTTTTGCGCATTTTAGGCATCGGCGGAGCGGCTGAAAAATCACCGGCTAAACCAATCGTCCGGCTCGCCCGGCGCGGGCTGGGCGGGTTGCGGCGCGCCGCCATGCGCGCGGATTTCGGCGGCGCGCGTTTGGATCGCGCCCACTTCGGCGGGGCTCAGGCGGGCGAGGTTTTTAACCTGCAAACCCATGCGCGGGTTGCCCGCAAGCAGGCGTTCGTGGCGGAGCAAAAAGTCCCAGTACAACGTGGTCACGGGGCACGCCGTTTCGCCCGTGCGCCGGGCCGGGTCGAAGCGGCAGCCGGCGCACGCGTTGCTCATGCGGTCGATGTAATTGCCCGTGGCCACATAGGGTTTCGAGGCCATCAGCCCGCCGTCGGCGTATTGCGACATGCCGAGGGTGTTGGGCAACTCCACCCACTCGACCGCATCAACATACACCCCGAGGTACCACGCGCAGATTTCCTTCGGCCGCACCCCCAGCAGCAGCGAATAAAGTCCGGTCACCATCAGCCGCTGGATGTGGTGGGCATAACCGTGCTGGAGTGTCTGCCCGATGGCGTCGCGCAGGCAGGCCATTTCGGTTTTGCCCGTCCAATAAAATCCTGGCAACGGCTGGTCGGCCCCGAGCGAGTTGAGTTCGCCGTACGCAGGCATTTTCAGCCAATAAATCCCGCGCACATACTCGCGCCAGCCGAGGATTTGGCGGATGAACCCCTCGGCGCTGGCCAGGCTCACGCGGCCCTCGCGGTAGGCGTTTTCGGCGGCCCGGATCACGTCGCGTGGATCGAGCAGTTTGAGGTTCAGTGCCGCCGACAGGCGCGAGTGGTAGAGCCAGGGTTCGCCGGTCCAAATCGCGTCCTGATACTGGCCGAATAACGCGAGCCGGTGAGCGATGAAATCCTCCAGGGCGAGCCGGGCCTGTGCCGGGGTGAGCGGCCAGTCGAAACTCGCCAGGTTGCCCGCGTGCCGGGCGAAGCGTGTGCCGACCAGCGTGAGCACCTCGGCGGTGATCGGGTCGGGCGGGAACGCGACTGGCGCGGGCCCCGGCCCCGGCCCGCCTTTGGGGAAACTGCCGCGGTTGTCGTGGTCGAAATTCCATTGGCCGCCCTCGGGTTCGCCCTCTGCGGTGAGCAACACGCCGTGCAGCCGGCGCATGTCGCGATAAAAAAACTCCATGCGCAGCTGTTTGCGCTGCGCCGCGTGCTGGCGAAAGCGCTCCAGCGAGCACAGGAAATGGCGGTCGGGGCGGATTTCCAGCGGGAGTCCGAGGGACGCGGCGGCCGACTCGATGGCGAGGCGAACGCGGTGTTCCCCGGGCTCGGTCAGGATGAGGCGTGAGGGCGCAAGGTGACGGGCGGCGCGGGCGATTTCGCCGGCGAGCGTGTGGGTGTTGGCCGGGTGATCGAGCGGGGTGTAGTGGACGGTAAACCCGTGCGCCAGCAGGGCCTCGCGGTGGTGGCGCATGGCGGCCAGGAAGATCGCGATGCGCGGCTGGCTGGAGGGCACGTGCTCGGATTCCTCCGCGACTTCCGCCATCCAGACCGCATCGAGGACGGGATCAAAACCGTCGAAGGCGGAGGAGTCGGCGTTGAGTTGGTCGCCAAGAACCAGAACGAGGGAGCGCATGAAGGTTTTAAAAAGTGCGTGCGGTGCGGGGAGCCACCTTGGGTTTCCTCCTTGATGGAGTGGCCCAGGGAGCGGGCGGTCACAAGGCTTACCCCGCAAAAAAGCCGCGCTGAAGTTACAGCGCGGCTTTTTCTTTTGCGTCAGTGGGCTGTCCGCCTGCGCTCGGCTTACGGCGCCTTGATAGCGGAGCGCTTGTCCTTGAGCGGCCATTTCTGGCCAGCGAGCTCGATCATCACCGACTGCGGGTTTTCGGTTTGAATGGTGATCGCGTTGTTGCGCACCAAGGCGCGCGTTTCGCCGGACTTGAGCGGGCCTTTAAATAAGATGATGCCGTTGGAATCCGTGGCGGTAACCAGGTCCACGGCGGCCACCGCGACGAGCCCGATGGTGCGGTCGCCTTCCTGGGGTTTGACCCAAGTGATGGTCTCGGCGGGCGGGTTGGCGCTGCTCAGGGCGTTGACGCCCCAGATCACGACGAGGGTCAGCACCACCAGGCCGCCAATCAGCGCGGCGCCCTTGATCAGCAGGTTGGTGTCGAGGTTGAAGCCGCCGCCGCCGTGGGGACGGAAGGTGGCGGGGTTTTTGTCGCCATGGCCGGCGTCGGCACCGGCATTCTGGGCGGCGGCGGCGGGCGAGGGTTGCTCGACGACGTTGCCCGCCTTGGAGGTGGCCACGCTGATGTCCATGCGGCCGTAAACCTCGCGGTTGAGCCCGCGGCTGTTTTTGGCGGCGTCGCTCAGGCCGAGCGCGGAGTAGTCGTTAACGATCTTGTCGCCGGGGAGTTTGAGGTAGTTGGCGTAGGTGCGCAGGAAGCCGCGCACGTAAATCTCGGGCAGCTTGATATCAAACTGGTTGCTCTCGTACTTGTGCAGGTAGTCGCCGCGAATCTTGGTCGCTTCGGCGGCCTCACGAATGGAGATGCCTTTGCGTTTACGGGCTTCTTCGAGGCGTTCGCCGATGGTCTGCATAGGGTGGGATTAAGGAAAAGGGTGGGGGAGGGGAAGGCGGATTTTACAGGGAATCGAGGTCAACGATGATTTCGCGGGGACTGGAGCCGTTTTCGGGGCCCACAATTCCCTTTTGCTCCATCAGATCCATGATGCGCGCGGCGCGGTTGTAGCCGATGCGCAGGCGGCGCTGGATCATCGAGGTGGAGGCGCGTTTGGTGGACTTGATGACTTCCAGCGCCTGGTCGTAGAGCTCCTGGTCGTCGCCGAGATCCTCGCCGTCATCGCCGTCCTCTTCGTCGTCGGCGGAGGCATCGCGGTCGATCTGCTGCTGGACGGACTGGGCGTACTGGGGCGGGCCGTTTTTCTTCAAAAACTCGACGACTTCCTGGACTTCTTCGTCCGACACAAAGGCTCCCTGGGCGCGCACCAGACGCGAGCTGCCGGGGGGCGAGAACAACATGTCGCCGCGCCCGATGAGGGTGTCGGCGCCCTTGCCGTCGAGGATGGTGCGGGAGTCGACCTGCGAGGCGACCTGGAAGGCGATGCGCGAGGGCAAGTTGGCTTTGATCACGCCGGTGATGACGTTCACCGAGGGGCGCTGGGTGGCGATGATCAGGTGGATGCCGGCGGCGCGGGCGAGCTGGGCGAGGCGTGCGATGGAGGTCTCGATCTCGGCGGGGGCAACCATCATAAGGTCGGCGAGCTCGTCGATGATGG
>JBIIMH010000317.1:0-3368 GCA_044338095.1 Rariglobus sp.
CACGCCCATCCAGCCGTGACATTCGTTGGTCCCTCGGAAATTGCGGGCGGCAACGGTGTCGGCGAAAACGAAGAAGGTGGTGGTGGCTCCGCGCTTCTCGCCCAGGCGTTCGTTGAGCAGTTTGTACTCGTGGTTGAGCATCAATTCGAGGCGCTCTTGAGAGACGTACCGCGGGGCCTTGCCGTAGATCATGTCGCTAAACGTCATGTCGTAGGCCGACATCGATTTGGCGATGGTGCCGGCGGCTCCGCCGACTTGGAAGAACACCCGTGCGACTTCCTGGCCTGCGCCTATCTCGGCGAACGTGCCGTATTTAAGTTCGTCGAGATTGATCCTGAGCGCCTTGCGGCTGGGGGTAGGCTTGTCAGTGGAGTTGGGCATCTTTGGATCGGATTAAATGGGCGGCAACGCGGTGATTTCAGTGGGCGGGTTAATGAATATATAACTCCGGGGACCTGACGACTGAGTACTTTCGAAGCCTTTGTTTCTGGTTTTAATAAGCCCTAGTGCAAGTGTTTATCCCATATAGCGCGGGGGCTTTGCTCGTTTGATCGTGCGCTCAAATCGAGAGGCGGCACCGGACGCCTGTTGGACGGTGGTCCGACCTCTTTAGCTGGCTGACGCGAAAAGCTTTGGCAGTGCGCCCAGCGGATAGTTAAGGTGACTTTTTATGAAGAATTTCTTTGCCTCCTTTCTTGGCACGCTGGCCGGCTTGGCCTTCGCGGTCACGGGCCTTCTGCTGGTGTCGTGCGGCTTTTTGTTTTTGGCCTCTGCTTTTGAAGAAAAGGCCGTCGCCGTAGCCCCTGGTACGTATCTGGTGTTCGATCTCGGCGCCAACCTCACGGACGCCCCGCCCGAGTTTGATGGCGCGGGGTTCGGCTCGCTGTTTGCCGGCGATGAAGCCCGGTCCCTTCAGTTGCGCACGGTTACACGCGCATTGAAGGCTGCGGCAACCGACCGGCATATAGCCGGGGTGGTCATGTTCGGCAGCCTTTCGCCCAGTGGCTACGGCACGGGTTTTGCGGTTTTGTCCGAAGTGCGTGCGGCATTGGCGACCTTTCGGGCCTCGGGTAAACCGGTGGTTGCCTACTTGGATTTCGCGACTACCAGCGATCTTTATTTGGCGGCCGGCGCCACGGACCTGGTGCTGGATCCTTACGGCACGCTGGTGGTCCCCGGCCTGGCCAGCGAACCGACTTTTTATGCGGGCGCCTTTGAGCGTTTCGGGGTGGGCGTGCAAGTGACCAAGGTCGGCGATTACAAATCCTACGCCGAACCCTTCGTGCGCAAGGATCTCAGCCCGGCAAATCGCGAGCAGATGGAGAAACTGCTGGGCGATCTCTGGGGCGATCTTCGCGGGGATATCGCGACCGATCGCAAGCAGACTGCAGCCACGTTGCAGGCGTTAATCGATGCCGAGGGTGTGATTCGGCCCGAGTCCGCGCTCAAGGCTCATTTAGTCGACCGTCTGGCCTATCGTGACGAGGTTTTGGCTCAGCTCAAAAAAGCCACTGGGGTAACCGATCCGGCAGATGCGTTTAAACAAATCACGCTCACCGACTATGCCCGCTCTTTGCCGGCGCCCAAGTCCAGCCATGCGCACCAGGTCGCGGTCATTTATGCGGAGGGCGCCATCGTCGACGGTGAAGGTGAAAGTGGCGAGGTGGGCGGGGCGCGTTTTGCCCGCGAGCTGCGCGCGCTGCGCGAGGACGGCGACGTGAAGGCCATCGTTTTGCGAGTGAACAGCCCCGGCGGTTCGGCCACAGCTTCGGAACACATTCAGCGTGAGCTTCGGCTCGCGGCGGAGGACAAGCCGGTCATCGTTTCCATGGGCAGTTACGCGGCCTCGGGAGGGTATTGGATTTCCGCTTACGGCGACCGGATCTTTGCCGAGCCGACCACCATAACCGGGTCCATTGGTGTGGTGGGAATTCACTTTGACGTGCAAAAAATGGCCAACCAACTGGGCGTGACGTGGGACAGCGTGAAGACCGGGCGCTACGCGGATATTTTCACCATCTCGCGGCCTAAAACCGAAGGCGAACTGGCGGTTTTTCAGGGTATGGTGGAGTGGATTTACGGAGAGTTCATCCGCAAGGTCGCCGAGGGGCGCGAACTTGATCCGGCCGAGGTCCGCCGGATCGCGGGCGGACGGGTGTGGTCGGGGCGCGAGGCGCTTAAGCTCGGCCTGGTCGACGAACTGGGCGGACTCGACTCCGCGATCGCCTACGCGGCCAAGGCTGCCGCAGTGGAGGCGGATTATCGCCTCACCGAGTTTCCTCAGTCGCTGACTTTTCCTGAGATGTTGCAGAGTTGGCTTGAGGACGTGCGACCTATGGAAAGCTCCCAACGGGGCCTGATTTCGCAGGTCATCGAGGGCCTGAAGTCGGAGGCCAAGGTGTTGGGGCAGTTCAATGACCCGCGCGGGATCTACGCGCGTTTGCCGCTGGAGATTAACGTCCGCTGAACCATTTTACCTGTTTTTATGAAATCCGACTACACGCTGACTCGCGCCATTCCGGCCACGCTGATCCCTGCCGGTGATGCGGTGAAATTGGCCGAAGGCACCCACGCCCACGTCATGCAGACTCTGGGCGGCAGCGTCACGGTACGCACCGACCAAGGGCTTTTTCGCATCAACCGTGAGCATGCGGACGCGCTTAGCGGCTTCGATTTGGCGAAGCTGGGCGGAGAGGTGGCTGGGGTCGCTGCGGGTGAGTTCAGTGAGGCGGCGGTATGGGCGGCGATGAAGACCTGTTTCGACCCGGAAATCCCCGTGAACATCGTGGATCTTGGCCTCATTTATGATCTCAGCGTGGAATCGACCGCGACAGGCGGACACGTGCTGGAGGTGAAGATGACGCTGACCGCGCCGGGTTGCGGCATGGGTCCAGTGATTGCCGAAGATGCGCGGCAAAAAATCGCGGCGCTGCCAACGGTTGAGTCGGCCAAAGTGCACATCGTGTGGGATCCTATTTGGACTCCGCAGATGATCTCGCCGGCGGGGCGACAAGCGCTCGGGTTGGAATGAGCGGTGTAGTTGCGCCGCTGCGACAGGGTGGGGGCGATAGGTGTTTTCGGCTGATTGAGGCGGATGCGAGCAGGGCACTTGCGCGGCGGAGGTTTTTTCGAGTAGCAAAAAACGCAGCAGGGCCCTTTTTTTTTTTCGAGTTTTGGGGACTTTGTTTGCTCGGTTGAGTGGGGGCGAACTGGGGCGTTAAAAAACAAAAAAAGGTCGTTGACAAACAGCTGGCTAATTCGAGTGTCTGATCTTTCTTTTTTAGGTTTCCTAGCTCAATGGTAGAGCAGTTGACTCTTAATCAATTGGTTCCGGGTTCGAGTCCCGGGGGAACCACCAAATTTCCGCC
>JBIIMH010000318.1:0-3362 GCA_044338095.1 Rariglobus sp.
CCTACGCCGTCGATCAAGTAGCAGTCGTCCTGGAGGGTGGCGGACCAGTAATCGAGCAGGTGTTGATAGACGGCGTAGGGGTCGATCAGGGCCTGGCCCTCGGCGTGGACGAGGAGCTTTTCGGCGTGCTCGCGGATGACGTCCTTGGGGTGGCAGCCGGGGGCGAGCAGGCGCAGGCTGACGGCGGCACCGGCGCGCCAGCTTTTGAAATGGGTTTCCAGTCCAGTGATGAAGGCGGCGAACTGGGGGTGTTCGCTGACGCGGGTGCGGAGCTGGGCGGCGGGTGCCTGGAGTTGGAAATAGCCGGGGCGCAGGTCGGCAAACAGCGCGGCGCGCAGTGAGGGGCAGACCTTCCAGTAGTCGCCGAGGGCGTCGAGGTCGCGGGACGGGATGCCGCCGTGGAGGTGGGCACCGATGTCCTGGATGTCCTCGGCCTCTTGGGTGTCGATGTAGCGGGGGAGGTTGAGGTTGTAGTCGTTTTTCTCGATCTCAGTGTGGGGGACGAGGCGGGAATAGCCGGGGTGTTCCTCGGCGTGGGTGAACACATCGACGATCTGGTGCAGGTCGCGTTCGCGGAGGCGGTTTTTGGGGCCGTCCTTCATGAAGCCCTTGGAGGCGTCGATCATGAAGATGGCCTTGCGGGCGGTGGCGTGCTCCTTGTCGAGGACGAGGATGCAGGCGGGGATGCCGGTGCCGTAAAAGAGATTGGCGGGCAGGCCGATGATGCCGCGAATGACGCCGCGCTGGATGAGGTTTTTGCGGATCACGCCCTCGGCGTTGCCCCGGAAAAGGACGCCGTGGGGGAGAATGCACGCGCCCTTGCCGGTGCTTTTGAGCGAGCGGAGGATGTGCAGGAGATAGGCGTAGTCGCCCTGTTTGGCGGGCGGGACGCCGTAGCCGGTGAACCGCTGGAAGGGGTCGGCGTCGGGGGTGAGGCCGGTGCTCCAGCGCTTGTCGCTGAAGGGGGGATTGGCGACGACGTAGTCGAAGGTTTTGAGCGCATCGCCGTCTTTGAATAGGGGGCTGGCGAGGGTGTTGCCCTGCTTGATGTCCGCCGTGGCGTAGTCGTGCAGGATCATGTTCATGCGGGCCAGGCCGGCGGTGGAGGAGTCTTTCTCCTGACCGTAGAGGGTGACGCGCACGGCTTTGCCGCCCTGGCTGGCCTCGTCGCCGATTTTGAGGAGCAGGGAGCCGGAGCCGCAGGTGGGGTCGTAAACGGTGGTGTCGTTGCTGGTGGCGGCCTGGCTGATGCCGAGGATCTGGGCGATGATGCGGCTGACTTCCGAGGGGGTGTAGAACTGGCCCTTGCTCTTGCCACTCTCGGTGGCGAAGTGCCGCATGAGGTATTCGTAGGCGTCGCCGAGGAGGTCGTCGCCGTCGGCCCGATTTTGGGAGAAATCGAGGGAAGGGTTTTCGAAAATGGCGATCAGGTGGGTGAGGCGGTCCACCTTTTCCTTACCGTCGCCAAGCTTGGTGGGGTCGTTGAAATCGGGAAAGTCGGAGAGCTGGTTTTCGCGGGCGAGCGGAGCGAGGATCTTTTTGTTAATCTGGTCGCCGATGTCGGGGGTGCCCTTGAGGGCGACCATGTCGGCAAAGCTGGCCCCGGCGGGGATGACGATGGGGGCGAAGGGCTGGCCGGCGTACTTGTCGCTCACGTATTTCACGAAGAGCAGGACGAGCACGTAGTCCTTGTACTGGGAGGCGTCCATGCCGCCGCGCAGTTCATCGCAGGACTGCCAGAGGGAAGAGTAGAGTTCGGACTTCTTGAGGGCCATCGGTCGGGGGACGGTAGCGGGTGCCGTCCCGGGTAGAAGCCGAAAGGGGGCGCGCGGGTGGTTTTGGGTGCAATTTAACCCGAGGTAGTTGGGCAACGGTGGGGGGTGGGAGTGGGACTGGTCGGAGCGCAGTGCCTGGCTGCGGCTGTGCTCATCCCATCCTAGAAGGGCAAGATGCCCCAAGGTGTTTTACCCCCAAGACGTCGAAGGCCCGCAAATCGCAAGGAATCAACCGCTCCTCTTTTCTCCTATATCCGGCGAGTTTGGCCCCAATCTGTTCCCTGTAAACCCGCCACCTCTCAAAATGGTGCCCGGGACAGGAGTCGAACCTGCACATCTTACGATAAAGGCTTCTAAGACCTTCGTGTCTGCCATTCCACCACCCGGGCGTTGCTGCGAGAGCCGCCACAGTGCCGCGCCCGTCTTGCCTGTGGCAAGACCGAAGGCGCGCGATCCGCCAGTTGCGGTCCACGAACCCGCTTCGCCCCTCCGCCCGCCCCAACTCAGGCGCACACCCGTTCCCCGGGCGAAATCCTGCCACACGCCGGCGCGCCGAAGCCCCGGGCGCGCCTCCGCGCAGCCTACCCCACCGCCAAGCCCATGTGGTCGCCCATGCGCGCGTAGGTTTCGATCTGTTGGGCGCTCTGCGTCACCAAATCGTCGTCCAGGCGAATGCGCCCTTTCGCAAACACCGTGATCACGCAGGAGCCGCCGAAGGTGAAAAAGCCCTTCTCCTCGCCCTTGGCCAGCGGCTGGCCCGCCGCGAACACGTTTTTGATTGTGCCCACGCAGGTCGCTCCGACCTCGAACATCGCCACCCGGCCAAAGCGCGAATCGTCGATAAGCGTCAGCGCGCGTTTGTTCTGCACGAGGTAGCCGACATTTTTGCGCAGCGCGATGGGGCTCACCGAAAACAGCGCCCCGTTGAGGATGCGCGGGGCCGTCGGTTTGCCCGCCACCGGGAAATGAAACCGGTGATAATCCACCGGGCACAACCGCGAGATCACCATCGAGCCTCCGGCAAACTCCGCGGCCAGTGCGGCGTCGTTAAACAACTCGGCAAAGGTGAACTTCATGCCCTTCACATAAAACCCCTGCGCGGCGTCCACGTCGGGAAACCCCAGGTGGCGGCCGTCGGCGGCGAACACCGCGACGTCGTTGCCCTCGGCGATGGGGCGCGCGGCGGGCTTGAGACGGCGATAGAAAAACTCGTTGAACGTCTTAAACGACAGTGGCGACTTGGCGAATTCGTCGACGTTAAGATCGTAGTTAACGATGAACGGCAGCACGCGCCGGGCGCTCATTGGGCGGTCCATGCGCCAGCCGTACCAGTGCGAAAACACCGCGCGTTTGATCAGGGCCCAAGTAGAAAAGCGTCCCAGCGCGGTCTCGTAGGTCCAACGCAACCACGGCTCGCCGTACACCAGCTCGGTCTCGGTGGCCTGCGTGTAACGGTTATAAAAACGGATCGGATCAGCGCTCATGTTGGAGGGAAAGCGACCAGCTTCACCGCGGGCGCGTGGGGCGCAAAGCAGAAAATCCAAAGCTAAAGGCATCCCGGTTCTTCTCCCCCCCCGGAGGGACGAC
>JBIIMH010000319.1:0-3360 GCA_044338095.1 Rariglobus sp.
CGCGGTTGTTGACCGCCGAAAACATCAGCGTGGGCGGGTTGCCGGTGATGCCGTTAAAAAAGGAAAAGGGCGCCAGATTGGTGCGCCCGTCGGCCGAAATCGTGGACACCCAGGCGATCGGCCGGGGGGTGATTGTATCCGCCATCCAGTTATAGGCGTCACGAGGAGAAAGCGCGGTGAAATCGAGGTGCATCGCGGCAACTTGCCGGCCGCACCGAAGTGACGCAACGCACGAGCTCGCGACCGCTCAAAAATTAATGCTGCGCAAGACATCCATTTGCTACGCTTAAGGGCATAAAAGTAGCGCAGGCTTCCAGCCTGCTTCTGCTTTTCCACACCCAGCAGACTGGAAGTCTGCTCGCCAAACTCCAGCAGCAGACTGGAAGTCTGCGCTACTTTTCACCGCCTTTCAGACTGAAAGCGGGCTCGCCCGCCAAAAGCGAAACGGCCACGGTTGGCGTTTCCCCATGGCCTATCCCGACACCGAATCCTACCTGAAAGCTCGCATTCGCACCGTCCGCAACTGGCCGCACGCCGGGATCAACTTCCGCGATGTCACCACCCTGTTTCACGACCCGGAGGCATTCCGCGTGCTGGTCGAAAGCTTTTCCCTGGATGCGACCCGGCTCGGGGTGAACTTGTTGGCGGCGGTGGACGCGCGCGGTTTTATCCTCGGCGGGGCGCTGGCGTACCAACTGCACAAGCCCTTCATGCTGGTGCGCAAGAAGGGCAAGTTGCCCTTCGGCACGGTGGGCACCGACTACGCCTTGGAATACGGAAAAGCATCCATCGAGATCCACACCGATGCGTGCAAGCCCGGCGACCGCGTGCTCATCGTCGACGACCTTATTGCCACCGGCGGCACGGTGCTGGCGGCGGCCAAGTTGATCCGCTCGCTGGGTGCCGAGGTGGTCGGTGTAGCGGCGGTGATCGACCTGCCCGAGCTGGGCGGCTCGGCCAAACTGATCGCAGAGGGTATCGCGGTGCATGCGCTCTGCCGGTTTTCAGAAACGGAGTAATCGGTGGAGGCGCTTTGAGTGAAGGAAACGCTCTCAGCTACTTCCCGCTCGCCGAGATGTAAGACGAGCGGCACGTTCACTCCACTGTATGTCCGTCCCAGTCTCTCTCGACGAAGCTCCCTGGAAAGCCGGCCTGCGTAGCGCACGCGCCAACCTCATCCCCGGCCTCGCCCTGCAAGCCTTCGCGCTCGTGGTGGTGCTCGGCTACTATTGGCACGGGCCGACGCATGAGTTCCTCACCCAAATTTCTGATTTCCGTGCCCTCATCGGCTGGCCCTTCGCGGTCCTCTCCACCGGGCTATTTGGCGGCTTGCTGCCCCTGCTCTACCTCAAAAGCTCATCCGCCTCCAGCGACCAACTCACCTGGAGACAAGGCTCTCTGTACACGGCGTATTGGGCCTACAAAGGCATTGAAATCAGTGCGTGGTATTTGTTTCTGGCTTGGGCCATCGGTGATTCAAACAACATCGGCAATGTGGCCATCAAGACCCTGGTCGACCAGTTCATCTGGTGCCCCCTGTGGGCGGTGCCCAGCACTGCGGTCTTTTACTTTTGGTGCCAGCACGGCTGCCGCCTCGATACCGTCGTAGCCGATCTACGCCAACCCCGCTGGTATGCGCGCCGCGTGCTTCCACAGCTTTTTACTAACACCGGGGTCTGGCTGCCGCTGGTGTGCATTATCTTTGCGTTGCCCACTCCACTGCAACTGCCGCTCCAGAACCTCGTGCTATGCTTTTACTGCCTCTTGCTCGCCCATATGACGAGCCGTACGCAACCCCGGCGTAACGGAGAATAAAACCCGTCAAGGGAATCTCTCACGCCTTTCGCCGTTCTCTTCTCCTCCCCTCCTATGCAAATTCGCTCAACGCTCGCCTTCCTCGCGCTTCTTTTCGCTTTTTTTGTACCTGCCACCCAGGCCCAAGTGCAGGCCTCGCTCACCGCCGCCGAAGAGTCGGTGCAACCCGGTCGCCCGCTCACCGTTGCCCTCCGACTGGTTCACGAAGCGCCGTGGCACACCTACTGGCTCAACCCCGGCACCGGTTTGCCCACCCAACTGCGCTGGAAACTCCCGCCCGGTTGGACCGCCTCGCCGATCCACTGGCCGCTGCCCAAGGTGATCCGCGACCCCCAAGGCCTCATCGCCGGCAACGGCTACGAAGGCGTCCTTTACCTGCCCGTCACCTTGACCCCGCCCGCCGACCTCGCCCCCGGCAGCAGCGTCACCCTTGCCGCTGACGCCAGCTGGCTGATGTGCGCGGAAACCTGCGTGCCGGGCAAAGCCGCCGTCTCGCTCACCCTCCCCATCCTCGCCAGCCCACCCGCCGCCGATCCCCTTCACGGTGCCGCCATCGCCGCAACCCTCGCCGACCAACCGCGCGAGTTAACCGGTCTGTCCGCTCGCGCCACCCGCCAAGGCGACAAGATCAACCTGCGCCTCACCCACGCCGGCCCCGACGCGCAGGCGCTCCCACCGGCGCAAAAACCGTGGTTTTTTGCCAACGATGAGACCATCGCCTTCGACCAACCCCAGACCGTGCGCCCCGCCGCGTCGAATTCCACGGGCAGCGCCGCCACCGCCGCGCCGACCGCCAGCGGCATCGGCGGCGAATGGCTGAGCCTCGACCTCCTCGTCACACCCGAACTCGCCGCCGCCCCCACGCGCCTTACCGGCGTGCTCCGCATCGAGGGCGAACCAGCCGCCACGGGTTTCCGCATCGACGTCCCCATCGAGCCCGCCTCGCTCGTCCCGACGACTGCAAACGGGGCTGCGGCGACGACGGGCGGCTTCGGCGTCACTCGTGCCACGCCCGAGGCGGCGGTGGCGGTGGACACCCTTGCCGGCACCCTGCTGCTGGCTTTTGTGGGCGGGCTGATCCTCAACCTGATGCCGTGCGTCTTCCCGGTTCTGGGGATAAAAATCCTCGGCTTCGTTAATCAGGCTGGAGCCGACCGCCGCAAAGTCACGCTGCACGGCCTCGCGTTCGCCGGCGGGGTGTTGCTCTCGTTCTGGACGCTGGCGGGCGCGCTCGCGGTGCTGCGCGCCGGCGGCGACCAGCTCGGCTGGGGCTTTCAACTCCAGTCGCCCGGCTTCGTCTTTGCCCTGGCTGCGGTGATGTTGGTGTTCGCACTGAGCATGAGCGGGGTGTTTGAGTTCGGCCTGCGCGCGGTCGGCGTCGGCGCCGGCCTGCAAACCCAGAGCGGCTTCACCGGTTCGTTCTTCACCGGCGTGCTCGCAACCGTGGTGGCGACCCCGTGCAGCGCGCCGTTTCTGGCGCCCGCACTCGGCGCTGCGCTGGCCTTGCCGGTGGTCGAGTCGTTCGCTGTGTTCACCGCCATCGCG
>JBIIMH010000016.1:0-12091 GCA_044338095.1 Rariglobus sp.
ATCGGACTGAGCAGGGCGTGGCTGACAGCGGCGCGCACGCTGATGGCCCCGCTGGCACGCATGATCTTGGCGGCATTGGCGAGAGTGCCGGCCGACTCGGTGATGTCGTCGACCAACAGCACGTCCTTGCCGGCGACATCGCCGACGACGTTGACCGTCTCGACGGTGGTGGCGTTGGTGCGCTTCTTCCAGACCATGCCCAACTGAGCACCCAAAATTCCGGCGTAGGCGGCGGCCATCTTCATGCCGCCAACATCGGGGGAAACCACGACCATGTTATCGGCCTTAAACTGTTCGAGATACTTAAAGAAAACCGGCGAGGCAAAAAGGTGGTCCACCGGGATGTCGAAGAAGCCCTGAATCTGCTGCGAGTGCAGATCCATTGTCAGAATACGATTGGCACCGGCGGCGACGAGCAGGTTGGCCACCAGCTTGGCGGTGATAGGCACGCGGGGCTGGTCCTTGCGATCCTGGCGGGCGTAACCGTAGAACGGCATGACCGCGGTGATCCGGTGGGCCGAGGCGCGCTTGGCCGCGTCGATCATGATGAGCAACTCCATCAACGACTGGTTAGTCGGGGTGCAGGTCGGCTGGATGATGTAAACATCGTGGCCTCGCACGTTCTCGTTGATCTTCACGAACGACTCGCCGTCGGGAAAACTGGTCACCGTGGCTTCGCCCAACGGCATGCCGATGTGCTTGCAAATCTCCTCGGCAAGAGGGCGATTGGAGTTACCGGAAAATACCTTAAGGCGAGGCGCGTTCATGGATGAAAAGAATCGGAATGTGTCAGGAATGTTACGATGCGGAAGACTTTTTTAAGCCCGCAGCAGACTCAAGCGCATCGACGCGCTTAAACAGGTCGGGAATCTTTTTTCGCAAGACGTTGATGCGCTGCTCCAAGTTATACGGAAGGCAGGGGGTTCCCTTTACGAAGCTGCCGGGATCCAGGTCGGAATTAATGCCGGTCTGGCCATCGGCTTTGCAGCCCTTGCCGATGGTCAGGTGCCCGGCTAACCCCGCCTGCCCGCCCAACACCACATAATCCTCTAGCGTGGTGCTGCCGGAAATACCCACTTGGGAACAGATCATACAATGCTTGCCGATGACCACGTTGTGCCCCAGCTGCACCAGGTTGTCGATTTTGGTGCCCTCACCAACCACGGTGCGGCTGAACCGCGCCCGGTCGATGGTGGTGTTGGCGCCGATCTCGACATCGTTTTCGATCAGCACGTACCCGACCTGCGGCACCTTTTCGTGCCGCCCCTGCACGAATTCGTAACCAAAACCATCCGAGCCGATAACGACGCCGGGATGCAGGCGTACCCGATCTTTGACGACGCACTCGGTCGCCACGGTCACACGCGGCATCAGCCAGCACTCGGCGCCGATGCGGGCATTGCGGCCGATGAAGGCGTGCGCCTGCACATGACTGCGCTCACCGATCACCACGCCGGCTTCGATCACGCAAAACGGGCCGATGGTTGCCGAGGCGGCGACTTGGGCGCTGGAGTCGATCACGGCGCTCGGGTGAACACCAGCGGCCGGCTTGGGCCAGAGGAGTTGCTCGATGCGCGAGCAAATACGGGCGAGCGCAACCGACGGCTTTTCGACAAAAAGGAACTGCTGCCCGGGAGCGGGCTCGCCGGAATAATCAGGCGGCAGCAAAACGATGGAGGCGGCGGTGACGGCAACCTCGGTCTTGTACTTGGGATTGCCCAGAAACGACAGGTCGCCGGCTTGGGCTGAACCCAAGGACGCTATCCCTCGCACCGTGGAGGAGGTA
Organism: Rariglobus sp.; assembly: GCA_044338095.1. Lineage (GTDB taxonomy): Bacteria > Verrucomicrobiota > Verrucomicrobiia > Opitutales > Opitutaceae > Rariglobus. Next base: position 1,787 of record JBIIMH010000016.1, read on the forward strand.
CTGCCTTTGCTGGAAAGGGGCTGGATGATGGCCGCGATTTCGGCGGCGCTAAAAGCGAGCTGCATACCGCAACGACCGTGGGCAACCGTGCGGACCAATGCAAGCCGACCGAGCCGCGCGCACAAAAAACCCCGCTCGGTAAGAGCGGGGTTTAAGAGCGAGCGGGCGGAGCCGCCTCAGGTTACTTCTTGGCGCTAGGGAAAGAAACCGAAGGTGCCTCGGTGCTTGCGGGCTTGGCGGCGGCCGGAGCGGCGGCAGCGGGTGCCGCAGGGGCGGCGGCGGAAGCGGCAGGGCGGTCCTTGTTCACTTCCTTGGAGACCTCATCAGTGATGTCGTAGGCGGCGTCGAAATAGACCAGGGAGGGAACGCCGATCAGGGAAGGGCCGGACTTGTCGAACAGGAGGGTGGCGCCCTTCTTTTTCGCGATTTCGATGGCGGTCTTGTTGATTTCCTCGAGCAGGAACTGCTTGAAGTTATTGATGCGCTGTTGGAGCGAGCGCTGAACATTGGAGCGGAAAGAATTCACCTCGTTCTGCTTGCTCTGAATTTCCTGCCCCTTTGCCTCGAGGTCTTTCTGCGCCTTGACCTTGCCGTCGGCGGAAAGCGCCGGGTTGTTGAGCTGCTCCTTGAGCTCATTGAAGGACTTCACCAAGACATTGCCCTCGGCGTTGAGCTTCTGGAGGTCATCCTCAGCCTTTTGCTGATCGCTCTTGAGCTTGGCGTTCTGCTCTTCGGTTTTGTAGTGACCGTCGTAAATCTTGGCCAAATCAATGACCAAGACCTTGGGTGCAGGCTGCGCCTGGGCGGCAACTGCAATGAAGCCGGCGCAAAGCACGGCGAGGAGTGACTTGATGGAGGTTTTCATGGAAGGGATGAGTAAGTGAGAGTGTTAACTTAGAAGCGTGTTCCAAAAGAGAAGTTGAATTGTCCGCCCTTGCCGGTGGTCTCGTCCGAGGTGATCGGGATGCCGTAGTCCAAGCTCAGGGGAGCGCCCATGATGAGCAGACGCAGGCCGAAGCCGAAGTTGTCGCTGTAGCCGGAGGGGTCGAAATCGTAAGATCCTTTATTTACAAAACCCGCATCGTAGAAGAGGGCGAAACGCAGGGGTTCGACAATGTCGGCCGAATACTCGAAACTGGTGAATCCATAGGTGTTACCACCGACAGGAACCTGATCGGAGCCGCCTGGCCCTGCGCCCTGCTTCGGGCCGACTTCACGGTACTTGAAACCGCGCAGGGTGTAGGGTCCGCCGAGGTAGAAACGATCATAGAAAGGCACTCGGCTAGTGTCGCCAAAAGAGTCCTCTACGCCGGTCCGTCCCAACACCGCGAGCACTTGGTTCTGCGTCTCGGACAGGTAGAAGAACTGCGAGCCCTTGGCCTCCAATTTGTAGTAATCCACATCGCCGCCCAAGGCGCTTGAGGTGACCGCCGAGATCAGTTCCATGCGATTGCCGCGGGTGGTGTTGACCAACTTGTCGCGGGTATCGCGCAGCAGCTGGAAACCCACCGTGGAGAGGGCTTGGCTCTCCTCGGGATAAACGGAGGTGTAACCCGCTTCCACGTCTTTGATGTCCACGATCTGGTAACCGTACGACAGGCGACCTTCGACCAACTCGAAGAGGCGCTTGCGCAGGTAGACCTCGGCGCCGGTGCGAACTTCACTGTAAACCGAGCTGTTGTAGTCGGAGGACGAGCGGAACAGCTCAAAGCCCAGCGCCAAGCGGCGCTCGAACAGCCAGGGCTCTTCGAAGGACAAACGCGCCTCGCTGGACCGCGAGCCGAGCTGGAGTCGGAGGCGGAACTTTTGGCCGTCGCCCTGGAACATCGAGCGGCGGTTAAACAGGTCGAAGTTCGACTGGCTGATTTCGGCAAAAACCACGGCCCTCTCCAGCGTGCTGAAACCGGCGCCGAAGGTCAGGTTCCCGGTGCGGCCTTCCTTGACGGCGATCTTGAGGTTCTTGCGGCCGGGGATGCTGGTGGTTTCTGGGGTGGTGGTGACATCCTCGAAGAAGCGGGTGTTATCCAGAATCAGCTTGGAGTTCTTCATGCGCACGGAGTCAAAGACCTCGCCCGGCCCGAGGGCCAACTCGCGGATGATCACGATGCTCTTGGTCTTCGTGTTGCCCTCGATGCGGACGGACTCGACGTAGAACTTGTCGCTTTCCTTGATGCGGTACTCGATGTCGATCGCACCCGTAGTCAGGTTGGGCTTACGCACCAACTGCGCACGGCTCTCGATGTAGCCATCCTTGCCGTAGGCGTCCTCTAGCGCAGTCACGTCCTTGTCGATCTTGGACGGAGCAAAAAGGCTGCCGGTATTCTGTTTGAGGGCGGCCTGCAGTTTTTCGGTCGAGATGATTGTGTTTCCGCTGATCGTGATGGCGCCCACTTTGTACTGCCGCCCCTCGATGATGCGGATGGTCAAAATCAGTTTGCTGGACTTGGGATAACGATAGTCGATCTTGTCTGCGGGCACCTCAACGTCGAGGTAGCCGAGCTCGCGGTAATAGTCGCGCAGCTTGTCCAAATCGTCCTGCAGTTGGTCATCCTTGAGACGGCCCGAACCGGTCAACCAGGAAAAGATATTCCACTTCCTGGTCTCGATGGCCTTGCGCAGCTTGGCAACCTTGACGTGGTCATTGCCCACAAAGTTAACCTTGGAGATCTTCACTTTGGCGCCCTCGACGATCTTGAAGGTAACCGTCCCGAAGCCGGTGGCGCGGTTGCGCTCGATCGCGTAGGTGATCTGGACCTGGTTGTAGCCCGACTTCTGGTAATACTCGCGGACCTTGGTCACGTCCTCCTTGACCTGGCGCTCGTCAAGCGGGGTGTTGGGCTTGGTCTTGATCTCCTTGTCGAGACGGCGGCTCTTGATCTTCACATTGCCCTCGTAACGCACGCTGAGCACGCGGAACTTGGGGGTCAGTTCGAAGACCAAGTTGACGATGCGGTCAGGCAGGATGTCGCGCTTGACCTCGATGAACTCGAACAGCCCGGTCTTGTAGAGCGAGCGGATGTCCTGGTCGATTTGGGTTTCGTCGAGCACCACGCCGTCGCGCATCTGCATGTTGGCGCGGATGAGCTGCTCATTGACGTTGGCCTGGCCGATGAACTTCGTGCTCACCGTACCGACCTTAAATGTCGGTGCCGCAGCGGGCTGGGCATAACCGATTGAGCCGGCCACAACGAGCCAGCCGATAGCCAAAACGAGACGAAAGACCCCGAAAACGGGGTTACTGGGTGTAGTTTTCAAAGCGTGTAATATCCCGAAGGAACGTAAGTTTTAAATCTCCTACTGGGCCGTTTCGTTGCTTGGCAACGATTAACTCGGCCGAGTCGGCAGCGACCTGAAATTTTTCATCGGCATCTTTGGGCCGGGCCAGCATCAGCACCACGTCGGCGTCCTGCTCGATCGAGCCAGATTCACGCAGGTCGGAAAGCTTGGGCGTGCGGTTTTCTTTTTCCGCCGAACGGTTCAACTGCGACAAGACGAGCACGGGCACGTCGAGTTCCTTGGCCAGCGCCTTCAGGCCGCGCGACATCTCGGCGACCTGTTGTTCACGAGGGGATTTCGAGTCGGTCGGGGCAAGCAACTGCAAGTAATCGACGATGATCAGGCCGAGCTTGTTGCGCGACTGGAGCCGGCGAGCCTTGGCGCGCAGCTCCATGATCGAAAGGTGGCTGGAGTCGTCGATGAAGATGGGGGCCTTTGAAAATTCATCGGCTGTTTCAACCAAGCGCTTCTGCTCCTCGCCGTTTTTGGACAGCAAGCCGTCACGCAACAGTTTCATGTTCACCTTGGCGCGAGCGCACAACATACGCAGCGCGAGCTGCGCGGCGCCCATTTCCAACGAGAAGATCAAAATCGGCACGCCCTCGCCACGGCGCGGCAGGGCGGCTGCCTCGGCGAAATTGAGCGCCAGCGAGGTTTTTCCCATCGAAGGACGGGCAGCCAAGATGATCATTTCCTGCCGCTGGAAACCGTAGGTGAAGGCGTCGAGGTCCTTGAAGCCCGACGAGACTCCGGTGAGCTCACCCTTCTTCATCATCATCTTGGTGATGACGGCCATGGCCTCGGTCGTTGGGCCCTTCATCTGCACCGCGCCGTCGGAGACGCGGTCCTGGGTCACCTTGAAAAGATCCTGCTCCACCTTGTCCACGAACTCCTCCAGCCCACCCTCGTAGGAATAACAGCCCTCGACGGCACCGGTGGCCACCTTGATGAGTTCGCGCAGCAGGTGCAGCTCGCGAACCTTTTCAATAAAGTAATTCGACTGCGCCGTAGTCGGAATTCGGCTACTGACCTGCGTCAGGTACGCGTAGCCGCCGATTTCATCGAGCTGACGGCTGGTCTTGAGCTCCTCGGCCAGGATCTGCAGATCGATCGGCACGCCCCGATTGTAGAGGTCTACCAGTTTCTCGAAAATGACGCGGTTGGCCGGGGCATAGAAGGCGGCGGCACTGAGCTTGCCCTCCAAGCAGCGGGCCACGATGTCGGAGCCGTCGAGGAAGCAGCAGGACAGCAAATACTCCTCGGCCTCCAGGCTGTGCGGCGGCGTACGCCCGATCACCGAGGCCACATCGCGCGGTTCGGCGGAGTCACCGCGGGAGCGGCGGGGGGATTTTTTGAAGTCGTCTGCCATGAAGCGGAGCAACGAGGCAATGGGTTGCCCGGCGAGAAGCAATGATGTGTTACGGAAAAATTTCCACCGGCCTGTGCAGGGTTCGCCCACAAAAAAGCCGCCGTCCCACGAGGGGACGGCGGCCTTGTTGAAGCGGAGCGCGCCGTGACCGGCGCGGGTTCCTTACTTCTTGCGGTCGCTGCGCTTGGCCTTCTCGGCGCGGCGGGCGGCCTGCTTCTCCAGAGCGGCGTGCTCAGGATACTCTTCCTTGTTCGCCTTGGGCGCCTCAACGACGGCCTCGACGATCGGGTTCTCGGAGACGACGTCGAAGGAGACCTCGACGGACACCTCGGCGTGGAGCTTGATCTTCACCTCGTGCTTGCCGAGGGCCTTCACCGGGGTGTGAAGGTGGATCTTCTTCTTTTCGATCTCGATGCCGGACTCGACGAGCTTCTGGTGGATGTCGGCCGAGGTGATCGCGCCGAACAGCTTGCCGCCTTCACCGGTCTTGACGGCGAACGCGAGAGCGACCTTGGAGATCTTGTCGGCCAGCGCCTGGGCACCGGACAACTCGGAGACTTCGCGCTCGGAACGGCGCTTCTTGAGGGCCTCGACGCGCTTGCGGTTGGCCTGCGTGAGAGCGACGGCAAACTTCTGCGGGAGGAGGTAGTTACGGGCGTAGCCGGCGCGGACTTTGACCTGGTCGCCTTCGGCGCCCAGACCGTCAACGGGCTTGAGGAGCAAAACTTCGTTATGAGCCATGATGGTATATGTGTTTAAGAATTGTTTTGAGAGGTTCGAGCGCGGTGCGCTTTTAGAACGGGACGTCTTCGTCGATGTTGTCCTGGGGAGGCGGGGTGGGCTTGGTGTTAACCCGAGGCGGGGGAGTGTGGCGCTCGATCGTTTGATCGATGCCCTCATCCCCACCCGACGGGGCGGCAGAGCGCGAAGCGCCGCCACCTTCGCCAGCCTCACGACCGCCAAGGAACTGGAAGTTCTCCAGGACGATCTTCATCTTGCTGCGCTTCTGGCCGGTCGTCTTGTCATCCCAAGTGTCGAGCTTGAGACGGCCTTCGACGAACAACGGTTTACCCTTGGTGCAGAATTTGGCGACGGTTTCGCCCTGTTTACCCCACGCCTCGATATCAACAAAGGTTGTCTCATCGCGGGTTGCCCCGGACTCGTCCTTGAACTGACGGTTGACCGCGAGGCCGAACTGGCAGATGGCCGTGCCCTTGGGTGTGACCCGGAGTTCCGGGTCGCGCGTCAGGTTGCCAATGAGCATTACTTTGTTGAGGGAAGCCATGGGAGCGTTGCGTTCGCCCGGACTCAGGCGGTCTGGAGGAAGGTGCGGTAAACGGTGCTGTTAAGGCGCAGGCGCTCTTTGAGGGCGGCCGGGCCGGTGGCAGGAGCCGAGAAGGCGACCTGGATGTAGGTGGCGCCGGGCAGGTTGCGATCGGTGACGCGCGCGAAATCGCGGCGGCCGAGGGCTTCGACGGAGGACACGACGCCGTCCACGGCGACGATGTCTTTCTTCACGCCATCGATGATTTGATCAACGGAGTCTTCCTTACCGCGGTTATCGAGGATGAAGGTGGCGCGGTAGTTGCGTTTGGTGGTGGTGCTCATTTTGAGTCTCTACGGTTAAGTTGGTTCATGGCCCGGTCGGCGCCGTGGTCTAACACGAGGCGGAGGCCGGACACATAGCGTTCTAAATTTTGATCGAGGAGGAGTTGTTGGGAAGGAGTGAATTTGCCGAGGACGAAGTCCTTGAGGTCCATCTGCGGAGGGTCTTTGGGCCCGATGCCGATGCGGTAACGGACAAAACCGTTGCCGAGTCGCTCGAGCAGACTGGCCACACCATTGTGACCGCCGGCGCTGCCGCTGACGCTGACTTTCACGAGACCGAGGTTGATCGTGAGGTCATCATAAACGGCGGTGACCGCAGTGCCGGGGATTTTGTAAAACCCGGTCATGGCCTGCACCGCCCGGCCGCTCTCGTTCATGAACGTAAGCGGCTTGGCGAAGAGGACCGTGCGGCCCGGTTCCGGATCCCAGCGTGCGACCTCGGCCTCGAACGACCGCTGCTTTTGCCAAGCAAGGCCGAGCTGACGAGCGAGCGCCTCGACGACGACAAAACCCACGTTGTGGCGGGTGTTGTCGTAATCGCGACCTGGGTTGCCCAGACCGGCAACAAGCGAAATGGACATGACTCAAAGAACAAATGTCCGGGTCTAGTGCGGTTAAGCAGCGGACCGAGACGGCGAAACTTACTTCTTGGCGGGAGCAGCAGCGGGCTTGGCGCCAGCGGCGGGTTTGGCACCGGCGGCAGGCTTGGCACCAGCGGCAGGGGCGGCGGCAGCAGCGCCAGCGGCGGGAGCGGCGGCACCGGCGGCGGGCTTGGCGCCAGCGGCAGGGGCGGCACCAGCGGCAGGAGCGCCCGAGGCGATCTCACCCACGGGCTCGACGCACGAGACGACGGGCTGGCCCTTGACATCAAGGAACTCGACGCCAGCGATGGGCTTGAGGGTGCCGACCTTGAGGGTCTCACCGACCTTCAGCTCGGTCACGTCAACCTCGATCACAGGAGGCAGATCCTTGGGGAAGCAACGCACGCGCAGGGCATGGGCACCGATTTCCAACACGCCGTTCTGCTTGCTTACGCCGAAGGACTCGCCGGTGATGAGCAGGGGAACGCGGATTTCGAGCTTCTCGTCGGCCTTCACTTCCTGAAGATCGAGGTGGAGATACTTGTCCGTGATCGGATCACGCTGCACTTCCTGGAGGAAAGTGAGCGCCTTGGCGGTGGAGTCTTTGCGGTTGAGCTCGATAAGGAGAGCGCGACCGGAAAGGGACTTCAGCAGGCGAACGAACTCAGGTGCGTCAACCGAGAGCGCCTCCGGGTTAGTGTGCTTACCGTAGACGATAGCAGGGATTTGGTTGGCCTTGCGCACGCGGCGCGAGGCGGAGCGACCGGTTTGCGGACGGGCCGTGACGTTAAGGATCAGTTGTTGTTTGCTCATAGCTTCGTTCCCCCTGTTCCTCCGGAATTGAAGGCAGGCGTATTAGAAAAGAGCGCCAAGACACCCAAAGCCCCTGTTGAAGGCAAACAAAACTTTAAAAATCTGCCTCCATGATCAAAACGATCATTGACAACCCGACCATGAAAATTGTTTTTTTCACCACTCCTCTAACGAGGATCTTGCCTGGTAGCTCAGTGGCAGAGCAGGTGACTGTTAATCACTTGGTCGTAGGTTCGACCCCTACCCGGGCAGCCACTTTGGCCCCAGAGACTTACAAAAGTTTCTGGGGCTTTTTTGGGCCCATTTTTTTCGACTGTGCCGTTACTGTCCCGTTTTTTAAGCCCCACCTCCCCGGCTATTCCGCGTACCCTAGGCTGGCTGACCACGGATGCGGCAGGTGAGCGAGATGGAGACAACAATGCGACCATTGGTAACTTTAATTCCGCCCCGAATAAATCCAAACAATCCAGCGACCCCGAGTGAAGCCCGCCCACCTTGAAGAGATAGTGCGCCCCACCATCGAATCGACCGGCGGCACGAATCGATATCGTGTCATGCAGGGGTGTTTGCACTGCATAGGCCCTTGGCGGATCTCCTTAAGCAATTCACGGCATCGCCGTACGGGTATCAAGTAGTAGCCCCACCCTCCGCAGTGTGGATTCATGGGTGTCAGGAAAAGATGCTGATGCCCAGCTAGGGCAGACCCGCCGCAGAGAACACGTCAAAAATCTGGCCCTCTGCCATGATTGCGCCGGAGACGAACTGCCGGCTGTGCCACTTGCGAAAGTCCGGTTTCTCGGCCTCGCCTAGGTCCGCACTCTCTGCTTCATGAGTCATTAAAAACCATTCGCCATGTCCTTGCCCAAGCCAGCCGCTGCCATTGTTACAGCCCAAAAATCCCGCCTGCGTAGCCGCCTTCGCCACGCTGGAATCGCCCTCGGCGGGGTGATCATTCTGGTGCTGTTCACCTTTTTCGGCCTGCCGCCCATCATCCGCGCCCAGGCCGTCAAACACCTCTCGGCCGCCCTCAACCGTGAAGTCGCCATCGAGCGCATCCGACTCAATCCCTTTACGCTCTCGGTTGCCGTCGAGGGATTGCAGATAAAGGAGCGTGACGGCGCGGCGTTTACAGCATGGAAACGGCTGTTCGTGGATTTCGACGGCTTTTCGCTCTTCGGCAGCGAGTGGCACTTTGAGGAAATTACCCTCGACGGCTTGTTTAAGCGCGTGGCCATCGCCAAGGACGGCTCGTTCAACTTTTCAGACCTGATCCCGCCCTCCGCCGAACCCGTTGCCGCAGCGCCCTCCGCCGCCACCAAGCCGCCCCGCCCCCTGCGCATCAGCCAACTCAACGTCTCGGCCGCCGCCTTGGCGTTCACCGACGCCAGCCGCGCCCGCCCCTTCGCCACCGCAGTCGGCCCGATCAGTTTCACCCTGCAAAACTTCGTCACCAACGGCCACCCGAGGGCGCCCTATGCGTTTAGCGCCTCCACCGAAGACGGCGAGACCTTCGCTTGGAAGGGCACCGTATCCATCGCTCCCGTACGCTCCACAGGCGAATTCAGCGTCGGCCAGTTTTCCCTAAAAAAACACAAGCCCTACTACGGCGAACGCATCCATTGTGACGTGCTCGACGGCGTGCTCGATGTCAGCGGCCGCTACGTGCTTGATCTGACCGAAGGCGCGCGCCAACTCGTCCTCTCCGAAGGCGCGGTAAAACTCTCCCGCCTCCAGCTCGCCGCGCACGGGGCGACCAAGCCGCTTATCGACCTGCCCTCGATTGCCATCGAGGGACTCAATGCCGACGGCCTCAAGCCGTCCGCAACCATCGCCCGCATCGCACTCGAGGGCGGCCATGTCTCCGTGGTGCGTGAATCCAACGGCACCATTAATCTGCTCAACCTCCTCGCCGCTTCCGCGCCCCTTCCCACTGCAACGACGACAACTCCTGCCGCAGCCACAGCCGCCATTCCCGCCACGCCCGCAGCGCTGCCCGACGTCAAAATCGGCGAGTTTTCCCTCTCCGGTCTGGCCATCGATATCGAAGACCGCATTCCAAACACCCCTGCCAAGAACGGCCTGAGCCGACTCGATATCTCGGTTAAAAACGTCTCATTATCCGAGGCCGCCTCGCCCATTTTGGTAAAACTTTCCGCGATCACGGTGCAGGGCGGGGTGATAGACGTCGCAGGTTCGGCGGTGCGTGAACCGCTGGCCGCAGACCTGGCGGTTAAAATCACCACGCTGCCCTTGGCTGCGGCCACGCCCTACATCGAGCCGATACTCAACTTGCGCATCGCCGGCGGCACTCTCTCCGTTGAGGGCAACGCGCGCCTCAACGGCACGGTCGCCACGTTCAAGGGCGATGTGCAGATGGACAAATTCGCCAGCGTCGATGGCGCCAAGGGAGAGGATTTTGTGACCTTTAACCAGTTCGCCATTTTAGGGATCGATGCCACCTCGTCGCCGCTCGCCGCCCACATCGGCGAAATTTCACTCGATACCCCCACCGCCCGTTTGGTCATCAACGCCGACAAAACCACCAACCTCGCCAGCATCCTGCGCCGCGAAACCAACCCGGCCCCCGCACCCGAAGCGGCGTCCGCCACGTCTCAACCCGTGGTCGCCGCCCAGACCGCCGTCCCGATCTCGGCCACA